>CAZMXZ010000032.1:0-6121 GCA_964570405.1 uncultured Candidatus Saccharibacteria bacterium
GCGGCCGGCGGCTCGTTCGCGACGATCGCCAAGGAGAAGTCGACCGACACCGGTAGCGCGCAGAACGGCGGATCCGTCGGTTGTCTCGCCGCCGGCGCGTTCGTTCCCGCGTTCCAGTCGGCGGCCGAGAAGGCGCCCTTCGGGATGCCCGTCGGCCCCGTGCACACACAGTTCGGGTACCACGTCCTGCTCGTGACCAAGGCTCACTACAAAAATCTTTTTGATATGCCGTCTGATTTATTAATCAAAATTGGTCCCCACCTCCTGACACTAGCCCAAGCCATTAAAGCGGCCACAGCCGCTCCCGGCCTAAACATTGGTTGGAATAATGGGTCGACTGCTGGCCAGATCGTTGACCATGCCCACATCCACATCATCCCCCGTTTTGCCGCCGATGGTCTCCGCCACTGGCCGGGGAAAGACATCACCCCAGCTGAATTGGCAGAAACAAAAGAAAAAATTATCCACGCTTTAGCAAACTAACAACTTGCCGCCATCCCGACCAGCAGTTAGAATTCTAACGGACAAAAAAACAAGGAGGGTTTTATGATTCCTGAGAGTTGCCACCGTGACCCAGCCAGCGACCGCCGCGGTCCGCCGCCGGGCTTCAGTCAGAAAGAAATTCATGATGATTTCTTTGGCTACCTGGAAGAGGCTCACCCCGAGCCGGACGAAAAATCCGAATCAGCGACCAAAGAGTCGCTACCGTTACCGCACTTTTTCACTCTCTGATTCCCACCCCTTCTCACCCCCGCCCTAGGCGCGGGGATTTTTTTAACGCCTCAATCCCTGGCAAAGTCCCCGTTGCCAAAAATTGGAGCATTGCCCCACCACCAGTTGAGAGCCAAGTAAACTTTTTATCTAAACCTAATTGGGAAATCGCTGCCACCGTGTCACCCCCACCAACAATGCTTTTGGCCCGAGAGCTAGCCACCAACTTGGCCACCCGGTTGGTACCTTGACTATAACCCTTTTCAAAATAGCCTAAGGGGCCATTCCAAACAATTAGCTTGGCCCGTTTGATCAGTGGCTCTAACTGAAGAACAGTGGCCGGACCAATATCATAAATTACATCATCGCCTTCTATCGCCCGGACCAGTCGCAAGTGATGATTGCCATTATTCTCGACCACCACATCGAGCGGTAGGAGCAAGTGGCGATGCCGGGCAAATTTTTTAACCGCTGGTACGCGCTCGGTGATCGAGCGTCCAATTGGCCAGCGTCGAGCTCGAAAAAAAACACTGGCCACTGCCCCACCCACAAATAATCGGTCAGCCACCGGCAAAAATTTTTTGACTAACGGTACTTTAGTCGCCATTTTGACGCCACCCAAAATAAATAAGAATGGATGAATCGGCTTTAAAATTAAACTTAATTTTTTAACCTCTTGCTCAAACAATAAGCCCAAAACACTGGGCAAAAATTGGGGCAAGCCAACAATTGAGGCATGGACTCGATGGGAGGCGGAGAAGGCATCATTAACATAGAGCTCGCCTAGGCTAGCTAGCTCGCGAGTAAAGTCGGGGTCATTGGCTTTTTCACCCGCTCGGCGACGTAAATTTTCTAACATGATGGTTTGGCCGGGCTTAATGTACTCCAACTCGGTCGTAGTAGGCCAAGCGGGGAAAAATTTAACCCGCTCGTAGCGAAAGTAGTGAGCGACTTGCTCCAGACTTTCATCGGTCTCACCGAGATGAGCCATAATAATCGTCCGCGCACCGCGCTCGGCCAAATATTTGATCGTCATCCGAGCCCGCTCAAGCCGGAAAGTCTCACCAATCTGACCGTGATAAATTGGCACATTTAAATCAAGCCGCAACAGTACTCGCCGATTAAAAAGGTCAGCCTTTTTTAACTGCCGTAAATATTTTGGTTTACGATTCATCAACCAATTTGATTATTTTTTTGAACTCGTCTCCATTCAGCGAGGCCCGGCCAATCAAGAGCCCATCAGCTTGACCGACCGTGGTAAATAGAGCAGCATTTTTGGCCTCGACCGATCCGCCATAGAGGATCGGTAGAGCAAAAGCCGCCCGCCGACCAACCAAACTAGTGACTACCCGGCGAATAAAAAGAGCCGACTCTAAAAAACCGGCTGGCGTATCGGCCGCTTTGGCCCCGGTCCCGACTGCCCAAACCGGTTCGTAGGCAATAATTAAATTTTTCCAGCCAGCCGCTCCTAGTTTGGCCAAACTATTTTGGATTTGGGTTTTTAGCTCTATCAAATACTGACCATGACTATCGCGCTCGTGCTCACCAACGCAAACAATCACCTTACGTCCCTCCTTGAGGGCCAATCGAACTTTTTTATTTACCACCTCGTCATTTTCGCCCCCGGCTCGACGCTCAGAGTGACCCAAAATTACATAGTCAATACCTAACTTGCGGAGCATCGGAGCACTAATCTCCCCGGTGTGGGCACCAGCCACCTCGCTAAAACAATTTTGGGCGCCCAAACTAAGACGCGGACTCAAATACTTTAGTAACGGCGCTAAATAGATGGCCGGTGGGCACAAAACCAGCTTTGAGTGCCTAAGTTTTTTGGCAAGACGACTAGCTAACGCCGCTAATTCGCCCGCCTCGCGGGGCGAATCGGGGTTCATTTTCCAATTAGCCACAATCAATTTCATTGTGGTTTAGTATAACATCCTTACGGTATCTCTCCCCAACTACTGATGTGCCAACCACCAGAGGGACCAGTATTAAATAGGGCCGAGATGAGCCCCGTCTCATAGGTCACGTTGGCGTAGTTTTGTAAGCGGATCAAATAAGCGCTGACCTGCTTGAGAGCGACGCTGTTGTGGAGTAAAACCTCGCCATGGCCAGCATAAACTAGGAGCGCCCCCGAGGCCGAGTTGCCTACATCAATTGCCACCTCGCTCCCGCCGGTCTCGGCACCCTTGTTTTGCGAGATCATAATGATGTAAGAATTGTTACCGCCGGAACCTTGGAAAAAAGTTGAGCTATTATCCAAAATAATCTGACTGGAGGTTAGACGATCACTCGGATTATCGGCAATCAGGGCCACGCCCTCATTCCCCAGACTAGGATCAACTTTGATCGTCGGACCATTTTTAATATTAATGTTGCCGGTGACCCAAACTGGGCCAGTGAGCGTTAAGGTATAGTTATTGCCGCTGATCTCGAGATCGCAATTAATTTTGGCTGGACCGATGGTAGCGGTATTTGTAATTTTGTAAGGACAGGGGCTGGTAATAGTGGTCGTTGTGGCGGCATTTTCCCACGCTGCCACCTGATTATCGCTAATCGGTAAACTGGTAGTGGCCTGATCGAGGCTACCCGGATGCTTGGTGCCGCCAATTACCGAAACAGACAAACTTTGGTAATAGGCATCACCGTCGATGGTCGAGTTGGTAATGGTGTGGGCATAAGCCGTACCAGTCGCATGCAAACCAGAGACAAGACCAGATGGTCCGGCCGAGATGGCATTGCCTTGGACCAAATTGGAGTTGGCACCGGTGATCGGCCCATTGGCATAAACATTACCACTGACCGAAGAATTATTTTCCATCGCGATGCCGCCCGTATCAGCCTGCATACCAAAATTAAAACTGGCACCGGCGCCAACCGTCACTTTGCTCTGGAGAGAGCGTACAGCCTGATCAACATTGCCCTCGGCGGTAACGGTTTTACCATCAGTCGTTGTCTCGATCGTGGCCGTAGCACTTTGGCCATTTAAAGTGATGGCGTCACTTGAGCCAATGGTTTTGCCAGTTTTTAAGCGATAGGTGGCATCATCCAAAACACTTTCGGCCAAAATGTAACTAGTTTTTGACTCTCTCAAAGTTTGACTTGACCGGCTACCGCTGACGACCGGACCAACCACGCCCACCATGACTGAAAGAGAGATGAGCGTAAAAAAGACAGCTGTCACTAATAGTACTTGCCCCCTATTTTTTTTATTTATTCGTATCATTCGTACGCATTCGTATATTAGTATCACGTTATTGTTGGTAGCCTCCCCGCAAGATGGCTCCGCCATAAAACTTTTCGGTCCGACTTTGTCCGACTCGCTGATCAGTCAAGGTTAAAACAAACCGCACGCCCTCGATCGTCCCGGTTACGACTCGGTTAGCCGTAAAACTAGTGACGACCATATTACTACCGGTCAAAACTTGGCGCTGCCCGCCACTAGTTTGGACCGTTAACTGATTATTGATCACCCTCATATCAGTACCATCATTCAGAACAATAACGGCGGGATCGGCGGCTAAACTGCTGGCCGCCAAATTGATACTCGTGGCCGCCCGGCTGGCTCGGACCAACCTTTCCATCGCCGTGCTAGCCGCTTGATTGACCTCCCGCGTCAGCCGGACGGCCGTAAAAACGCCAATGAGATTGATCAGCATATTAACAATTAAAATAGCGGCCGAAGCCAAAAGCGCGGCGTAGACAATGATCTCGACTAATGTAAACCCCCGTTTCATTAATTTCCAAATAGGTTTGTTAAATAGCCACTGGTACTAACACTGGTGGTAGCCCCATGATCGAGCCAACCAACAGTGATGGTGACTTGCCGTGCTCCCGGGTCAAGAGTGCCACTCCCCGCAATATTGCTGGCGGCATCGCGATAGACTGGCGCTAGGGTGACTTGCCGGTCAAAAATGCCATCAATCAAGGCCGGGCTGGTGGTCGATTGCCAACCGGTCGGGCCAAAAGCCAAACGATAACTTTGACCAGTGGTGAGAGTAGCAATTTTACTGGCCCAGCCAGCGGCCCGGCGGTAGAGCATCCCCTCCCAACCCTCTTCGAGCAAAAATTCGGCTTGGCTGGTGCGCAAATTATGA
This sequence comes from uncultured Candidatus Saccharibacteria bacterium, assembly GCA_964570405.1. GTDB lineage: Bacteria > Patescibacteriota > Minisyncoccia > Phycocordibacterales > XYD1-FULL-46-19 > CAZMXZ01. Next base: position 4,809 of record CAZMXZ010000032.1, read on the forward strand.
TTACTCAAACTTAAGACGGTTGGCCAAATGTTGGCCAGGGCCAAAAAAACCACCAGCGCAATAGCAGCTCCGACTAAGACCTCAACTAAAATTGAGCCATTTTTAGTAATTTTGAATTTTGATTTTTGAATTTTCAATTTGTCCTTATGGTATCTCACTCCAATTTTTTATTTTGGCCAAGCTACTGCCTGAGCCAAAGAAAGCATTGACTATCCCCGATTGAAACGTCACGTTGGTATTTTGTGCCAAATTGATACCATTGGCTGTAACCTGCTTTAAGGCACCAGTATTACTAAGCGAGATCTGACCATGCCCGGCATAAATCATTAAATCACCGGTCGTTGACTGTTTAACATCAATGGCAACGCCATTGTTCTGCGACAGCAACAAAACAAAAGAATTGTCACATCCAGCGCAGCCTGATCCCTGAAAAGTTGAGCTAGTTTCTAGTGTTGCCTGACCATCAGTAACTAAAATTACTCCACTATTACCGAGGCTAGGATCAACTTTGACTGTTGCACCATTAATATCAATATTACCGGTTACCCAGACTGGGCCCGTCAATGTAACCATGGCATTTTTAATTGTTAAATCACAGTCGATCTCACCCGGACCCAAAGACATCGAGTTAGATATGGAGTAGGTCAGCCTGTGAGTTTGCTGATCAGCTGGGCAGTCAGTCGCATTATGTGCGGCAATAATATTACTTGAAGCCGTATTTTTCCAATCATTTACTTTACTGTCACTAATCGGCAATGGTATTGATGTTTGATCCGGACTATTTGGATGTTTGACTCCGTTAACAATCGAGATTTGGTCAATGCTTTGGTAGTAAGCATCTCCATCAATCTGAGAGTCAGTGATTGTATGAGAATAAACATCCTCGCTACCATGAATCCGATCAATCTTCCCACCCGAACCAGAAGAAATAATATGACCGATAATTTTTGATTGATTATTACCATTAGAGGCCTGACCATTTATCGGACCGTTGGCATAAACATTGCCAGTGACAGATGATTTGTTTGCCATCGTCACGCCGCCATTATCAGCCTGCATGCCAAAATTAAAACAGACACCGGAACCGCAGGAAATATTGGTGGAAAGCCAACGCTCGGCCTGACTCACACTGCCCTCGGCGGTTAAAACTACCCCCGTCGGACTAACGACGGCTGTGGTGGTAGCCGTTTGGCCGTTGATGGCTAACTTAGTTGTGCCCGGGACAGTTTGATATTTTTTAAAACGATACGCGGCATCTTCCAGCCCACTCTCGGCCAGGACATAACTGGTTTGTGCTTGATCAGCCGTGCGTG
>CAZMXZ010000033.1:0-6088 GCA_964570405.1 uncultured Candidatus Saccharibacteria bacterium
AGTTCAATTTGCCCCTTGAGATCCAGGTCCATACCGATATTGGCAGTCCTAATTTTGCCACGACGCTTGGTAAATGGATCAGACTGAGACTAGCCGAGCGTTATTTGCCAGAGGCTGATCATATCAGAGTCGTCAGTCAAAGGATCAAAGATTATTTGATCAATTCACTTAACCTTGACCCAAATAAAATAGAGGTTAGACCAATTGTGGTTGATAAAGAAAAAATAAAATTGTCACCGGTTACGATTGATCTCCATCAGAAATATCCGCAATTTAGTAAAATTGTTTTGATGGCCTCACGTTTAACAAAAGAGAAAAATTTGCCCCTGGCCACCGGGGCGATGGCACTCTTAGCGACGACTCAGCCAGAGATTGGCTTGGTGATCGTTGGCTCCGGTCCAGAAAAAATACCTCCGACCTCAAATGTGCTAGTTGAACCGTGGGTTGACCAGGCGACACTTTATTCTTACTATCACACCGCCGACTTATTTTTACTTACTTCGTTATACGAAGGCTATGGTCTAACGTTAGTTGAGGCGGCAGCAGCCAATTGCCCAACTGTTTCCACCGACGTTGGGGTGGCGAGGGAGGCGGGAGCCACAATTGTTCCTTACGATCCAGGTCAGGTGGCCGAAGCGATCGTTGAATCATTAAATAAATCATGAGACTGCTAATAATTACCCAAAAGGTTGATCAGGCCGATCCGGTACTCGGTTTTTTTGTTGGTTGGATCAAAGCTTTAGCAACAAAGTTTGAAAAAGTAACCGTTATTTGTTTGGAGCGGGGAGAATTTAATTTACTGAGTAAAGTTAAAATTTTATCGCTTGGCAAGGAGGCTGGTCCATCGCGCCACAAATATTTAGTCAACTTTTATAAATATTTGTGGCGCGAGAGAGGGAATTATGACGCGGTTTTGGTCCACATGAATCAGGAGTATGTGAATCTTGCCGGGTGGTGGTGGTGGCTCAGTGGCAAAAGGGTCTATTTATGGCGCAATCACGGCTCGGGCAGTTGGTTAACAAATTTAGCGGTCACTTTTTGCACCAAAGTATTTTGCACCTCCCGATATTCCTATACGGCTAAATACAAAAAAACCACTCTGATGCCAATCGGAGTTGATACCAACTTGTTTAAACTTGAGCCAGGTTCCAAGCGCGCACCCAATTCGATTTTAAGCTTGGGACGGATTGCTCCCAGCAAAAATCTCCATATTTTGCTTGATGCTTTGGCCGAACTAAAAAGAGAAGGGACTATTTTCTCGACTCAAATTATTGGTGATGCCTTATCCAAAGATCAAAGTTATTTGGCCTCGTTAAAGAAACAAGTAAGAGAGATTGGTTTGGCTGAGGTGGTAGAATTTAAGCCCGGAGTGCAGAATGATCAAACACCGGAGCTTTATAATCAGGCAGAGGTGTTTGTTAACTTGAGCCATAGCGGTATGTACGATAAAACGATTTTTGAGGCCCTAGCCTGTGGCTGCTTGGTCTTAGCCAGTAACGACAATTTACTAGGGCAGCTTGATGCGCGGCAAATTATTACTGATCGATCAGCAGGAGTCATCGCTCAAAAATTGTTGACCCTGTTATCATTACCAGTGGCCGAGAAAGAAAATATGATCAAAATCGGACTGACGGTGGCCCAAAAAAATAATCTGACTAGTCTGGTCGATCAATTAGTTATAGCAATGGCCTAGTATGACGATTTGCTGGTTTGGAATTTACGACCCCAATTTTGGACGCAATAAGATATTTCGGGAAGCTCTTGAGCAGGCCGGTCATAAAATTTTAGACTGCCGCGGCACGTCGGCCGGGCTAGCTAAATATTGGCGGCTCTATCGGGAGCATAAAAAAATTAAAAATAGCTATGATGTTTTAGTGGTGGGCTACCCGGGTCACATCGTTACACCCTTAGCAAAAATAATTTCGACCAAACGAGTGGTCGTTGACGCCCTAGGCTCTCTCTATGATGCTGAGATTAGTTCTCACTACCCCAGCTGGTGGCGACGAGTAAAAAACTGGCTGGCCGATTGGCTAATGGTCATTTTTGCCGATCGGATTATGCTTGAGTCGGAAGCTCAAAAAAAATATTTTGTTAATAAGTTTCGATTATCAAACAAATATTTTGTTGTTTACACTGGTGCCAGTCAGATATTTAGTCAATCTAATTTAGCCAAAAAAATGGCAGGGTCAAAATTTGTCATCCTTTTTCGAGGTAAACTAACGCCGGAGAGTGGTATTGAATATGTTTTGGAGGCGGCCAAATTATTAAAAAATAATCCAAATATAAATTTTAAAATAATTGGTTCTGGTTATTTACTAAAAAAAGTAAAGTATTTGCTCGGGGAGTATAAATTAAATAACGTGACGCTAAATAATAGCTATCTTTCTGATCAAGAACTGGTGGGAGAGTACGAGGGAGCTGGTCTGGCCCTCGGGCAATTTGGGAATAATCCACGCTTAAACCGGACCATTCCTCATAAGGCCTTTGAAGCTCTAGCTACTGGCACCGCCTACCTAACCGGTGATACGCCAGCCAGTCGAGAGATTTTGCGTAATGGCGAAACGGCCTTTTTTGTGCCCCTGGCCGATGCTGGAGTTTTGGCCAAAAAAATCGAGATATTGAGCAGTGACCGTGAGGCAACTAAAATGGTTGGTCAGAGTGGCCGAGCCCTATTTGAGCAAAAGTTCGGGCCGGTGTCCTTGGTAGAAAGATTAAAGCAAGTAATGCTATAATGCCGCGATGGAAAAAATGAACAAAATCTTTCGTTACCTAATAGCCGGCGGGACGGCGCTTGTCACCAATTTATTTTTTCTTTACGCTCTCACCGAGTGGCTGGGTCTTTATTATCTGGTGTCGGTGGTAGTGGCGTTTTTACTGGCCGTCGCCGTTAGCTTTTTAATGCAAAAGTATTTAACTTTTCGTGATCGGTCAGTGGCTAACCTCCACCGCCAGATGATGATTTATTTGACCGCTGCCGTCATTAATACTGGGATCAATACCTTGCTAGTTTATTTGTTTGTTGAGTATGGAGGTTGGCATTATTTGGTCGGGCAGATTGTGGCTAGTGCCATCATTGCCATTGAGAGTTTTTTTGTTTACCAAAAGCTGATTTTTCATCAACCTCATTAAGCATGACTAAAAAAACGTTGATTATATTTCTTGTTTTACTGGCCATTTTTTTGGCTCTCCGTCTGCCCGGAGTTTCTTTACCCTATCATCAAGACGAGTTTAAGTTAGTGAACGCTCTCAGTCGAGGCGGAGAAGGGATGTGGCAATATTTTTCCTACCATCCCCCGCTCCAAGGTTTTTTGCTCTGGACCGGCTATTTAGCCTTTGGACCTGATCATTTACGATTGCTGCCAATTTTGTTTTCTCTGGCGGCGGCTATTGTTTTGTTTTTAATTGTTAAAAAACGCTCTGGTGAGTCGGCCGCGCTCTGGGCTCTCTTTTTATACACCATCTGCTTTTACAGTCTCTTTAGCTCGCTCATGATTGATGTTGATGGCGCAATCATCCCATTTTTCTTTTTAGCGGCGATTTGGTTTTATGACCAGTGTCGCCATGAGCCAAACCATCAAGTATCTAGCTGGCTGGGGCTTGGCCTCGTTTTAGGCCTTGGATTTTTAACTAAGCTATCCTTCATTTTAGTTTTAGGGGCCTTGCTTCTTGATCTACTCTGGCATTATTGGGCAAAGATAAAATTTTGGCAGATTGTAATCACTGTTATTGTTGGAACCAGTCTGGTCAGCTTAGTCTGGCTCTTACCGGGTCATACCTTTGAGCACGCCCGGTCCTTTTTCCATCTCGGTGGGCGCGACTATACTCAGATAATTGTCCAGGCTCTTAAAGCGATCTTTTATCTCTCACCCCTACTCTTGGTACCGATCCTTTTTGTTCGGTCTGAGACATTCCGTCAAACCAGAATCTTTTTTGTCTATTTGGCCCTTGGTCTAATTTTTTACTTCATTTTGTTTGATTTTTCCCACGGCGCCTTAGACAAATATTTAATGTTTGCCGTGGCTCCGCTCTCAATTATCGTCGGCACAATTATAGGCCGAAATATTATTGGCGGGGCGACTTCTACCAAACAGATTAACTGGGGCGTGGTGGCTGGTTTGGTTTTGGGACTTGGCTTAGTTTGGATTAATTTTTTACCGCACCAAGTTTTGCCGCTTTACCCAAAGGGGGAATGGTTTAGTCATGTCCTCCACTTACAGTGGAACTTCCTCAACCCATTTACGGGTGGATCAGGGCCGATGGGCTTTTATGTTTCCTTCCTATTTATTGTTTTAGCCTTTATTATTTCTTTTGTTTTGGGCCTAGTGGCGTTGGTCCGGCGATCATGGCGGGGCGGGGTAGTGGTAGCGTTGATTACAGTTGGTTTAGTTTATAATGGAGTTTTGGCGGAAGAATTATTGTGGGGACAAATCAATGGTAGTGCGCCAAAACTTCTCCACCAGGCCGTGGCCTACATTGGTGAGACAAAAGAAATAACAAATGTCTTAACCTATAATGATTCGGGTGCCTGGGACCTACAGCAAGTTGGTAAATATGGTGGTCGCTTTTACGCTACACCGCAATTTGAGGTTAGTCTTAAACAACGCTTTGCCGATCAAGTCGCGCTCTATGGCGGCTACTTTTTGGTTATTGATATTCCTCATATTAATCCCCAAAGTTTTTATATTGACTTCTTATCCCACTGTCCGGCCGTTTTTACTGCCCGTGATGGTCAAATTTCGGCCACCGTGTATAGTTGTAAACAATAATGAACCAGGCCGAAATAGTAAACTATTTTGATCAGCTAGCCCCCAACCGGGCCAAGTGGAAGCGCCGCAATAGTTATTACTATCGCTATTTGAACGATTTTATTAATTTTTTGGTGCCCACCGGCAAAGCGATTCGTCGAGTTGAAATTGGAGATAGTAGTTTTTGGCGGTCAGACCAAGTCAAGAGAAAAAATCTGGTCGACTACATTGTGGCAACTGATGTCCTTGGTTATGTTGATGACATTCAAGACTTTATGAAGAATGCCCGCGACAGTTTAGTGGCCGATGGTCGCCTGGTCGTCACTCACTACAATACGCTTTGGGAACCAGTCCTACGACTGGGATCGTTGATTGGCTTACGGATGCCAGTGGTCGAACAAAATTGGTTGTCGCTCTCAGACTTGAAGAATTTTGCTTATCTGTCAGAACTGGAGGTTGTTAAATCGGGGACCAAGTTACTCTTGCCAAAGTATGTTCCCTTGCTGTCGACCTTTTTAAACAAGGTAGTGGCTAATATTTGGCCGTTTACGCGCCTTGGCCTGTTCCACTATGCCGTCATGCGTAAGCAACCGCTAGCTTCCGTTCCCCAGCCATCGCTCTCCATTATTGTCCCCGCCCGCAACGAAGCTGGCACGGTAGAAAAAATCGTTCTGGCCTTACTGGAGCTCGGACCCCTAACCGAGGTTATTTTCATTGAGGGTCACTCCACCGACCAGACGTGGGCCGAGATTAAACGGGTGGCCGACAAGTATCAGGGGCAAAAAAATATAATTTTTGCCCAACAAACGGGGCAGGGTAAGGGCGATGCCGTCCGAGCGGGCTTTGATCTAGCCCGGGGAGATATTTTAGCCATTTATGATGCCGATATGACGGTCCCGGCCGGGGCAATCGAAAAATTCTACCGCTCGGCCGCTAGTCGCCGGGGTGACTTCATCAATGGTTCGCGCTTAGTTTACCCAATGGCTGATGACTCGATGCGGGTCCTAAATTATTTTGGCAATAAGTTTTTTAGTTTGGCCTTCAGTCTTATTTTGGGCCAACCTATCAAGGATACTCTCTGTGGCACCAAAGTTTTATGGCGCCAAGATTATGAGGCGATAAAACTAAACCGGTCTTTTTTCGGGGACTTTGATCCTTTTGGCGATTTTGATTTGCTGTTTGGAGCGGCTAAACTCAATCTCAAAATTGTTGACCTACCCATCCGCTATCAGGGACGGGTTTATGGCGACACCAACATCAATCGTTTTCGTCATGGCTGGTTGCTACTTAAGATGACGATCTTTGCGGCCCGAAAGTTAAGGTTTATTTAAAAATTTTAAAAA
>CAZMXZ010000034.1:0-5675 GCA_964570405.1 uncultured Candidatus Saccharibacteria bacterium
CTCCTTTTTGCGGTTGCTCGAGCAGGTGATCAGAAATTATTTTGCCTGTCGCATCGCTCTCCTCAATCCGCAGACCATTTTGCCCCCGCAATTTGACGTCAAACGCCGCCTCGGCCCCATCTTGACCAACCAACTCTTTTGGATTAAAACCGTCAATTTTAATTTCAATCGGTGTGGGGTAACCTAAGTGACCAAGCACGTGAGCAAAACCAGCGTTCTCAATGTAGTGCCGACCGGTCTCATCAGTCCAGGCCAGCGGCCGGCCCGTCCGATCCAGTAAAGCTCCGCGCTCGGCATAAATGCTCTCATGATCAAGCGTATTGGCCTCGGCCCGGGCGGCCAAACTAGTCCCCTGCCAGACCATCAGCCAGCTGGCTCGGACCAAAAAAACTAAACCAAAAAGACCAAGAACAAAACTGACCAAATAAAAATTCCGCTTCTGGAGCGGCCGCTCTAGTTGGCCCTCTAACTGCTGACGATTAAACTCGGGCAGGTTGTGGGCGTCTAATAAAATTTCGTCGGGATCGAGGACCATCAGCGCCAGTTTACTAGGAGCCTCGGTTTTAGCCAAGCGGCCACCGTCCAGCCGGCCGCGGCCAGAACGGTCAGACTAAAAACCGGCCACCAACTCTGACTAGTCGAGCCAAAGGCTAAATCAAAAAGTAGCGACCAAACCATCCCCTCCCAAAAATTTTTAAATAAAAATAGTCCCCCTAGGGCGAGGATAGCCAAAACGGTCCAAGGGGCAAAAATTAGGGCCACGGCACAGGTTAGATTGTAAATTATTCTCAAAATCATTTTAGGACCTCAACACTAGTGAGGGTAAAAAAGTTAATCGGCGTTCGAATATAGACTAATTGGCTTAAGTCATCAGTCGAGCTAGCCACTGCTCCCACTTGGCCAATCAGGTAAGGACCAAGAGCCGGCGACCAGACAGGGAGGCCGACCGTTACGGGCAGTTCGCGTGGCAAACGAACTAACCAATTGCCCAAACCACGACCAGCGGCCGGGGTATTGGCCAGCGGTAGATTGGCTGGGCCGATCATAATTTCTAAATTTTGACCGGGGGTCGAAAATAGTTCCACCCGTGACAGTCGATCACTAACCGACGTAATTTTGCCTAAGGCGACCGTCCCCACTACCACCAAATCACCGACCGCCACTGGCGGACTGGTATTTAGACTGCCGGCATCAATCAAAAGTGTGTCATAAGGCAAGCGTGGCGGGCGGGCCAAAACAGTGGCGGGAATGCCCACTCGTTCTCCCGTATCTTTACGACCGAGGAGTGATTTTAGGTGCCGATTTTCAGCCTCAACCAGCTGCTGATTAGCCAAGCGCGACCGTAGTTGATCTAACTCCGACCCAGTCCCGGCTCCGACTGCTAAATTAGCCGCTAACCGGAGGAAAGGCCTGGTGGCGTTAGCCGCTAAATTACCAAACCTATTGATCAAATTACCACCAAAAAATAGAGCCAGTAAAATAATTACTAGACCAATAATTATTTTAGGGTTGTTGCGGAGAAATTTTGTCTTCATTATCTAAAAGTAAATCTTGATACTTGGGTACATCTTCTAAAATCACGGCCGTGCCTCGGACTACCGCCGTTAGTGGATCGTCAGCCACCGTGGCCGGAACACCAAGTTCGTGCCGGAAGAGTTGGGGCAAACCAGGCAGTTGCGAGCCACCACCGACCAAGACCACCCCCTGTTCTAAAATGTCGGCCACAATGTCGGGCGGAGTTTCTTCCAACAAATCTCGGAGGGAATCAATCAGCTTGGTCACCGAGGGACCAATGGCCGATTGGATGTCGCTCTCTTTTACCATCAGTTCGCGCGGCAAGCCACTGCCTAAGTCTCGACCTCGGACCAAACTTTGTTTGGGCGAGCCAGTATTCCAGACTGAGCCAATACTAATTTTTAAATCCTCGGCCGTTTTGGCTCCGACCAAAAGACGGTGCTCATCCCGCAAATAATTAATAATGTCTTGATCAAATTTGTCGCCAGCCAGATGCAAACTTTTGGCTCGGACAATCCCCCCAAGAGAAAGGACGGCCAAATCAGTTGTGCCGCCACCAATATCAACTAAAAAGCTTCCCTTTGGCTCGCTGATCGGTAGATGGACACCCAGCGCTGCCGCGATCGGTTCCTCCACGATGTGGACGGTCCGGGCCCCGGCGTTGATGGCAGCATCGCGGACCGCTTGCCGCTCCACGCCGGTAATGCCATATGGTACACCCACCACCACTCGTGGCCGCAAAATATGACGACCCGATTCCTTAATTGCCCGCCGAATAAAATAAGATAGCATCTCCTCCGTTACCTCAAAGTCAGAGATCACGCCATTAACTAGAGGTCGAACGGCCTCGAGGTGCCTGGGGGTGCGGCCGAGCATCTGCTTAGCTTCTTTACCAACGGCAACGACCCGACCAGTCTTTTGATTTAAAGCTACCACCGAGGGCTCATTAATGATGATCCCCTGGCCGCGCGCATAGACTAGAGTGTTGGCTGTCCCCAAATCGAGGCCAATATCATCTCCCCACCACTGATAAAAGCGTTCAAACATACGCCCCATCCTAGCTCAAAACTAAAGGAGGGTCAAAAAATTTTGACAATACTAACTCCAGTATGTATGATAGTGACCGAAAGGAGTCCTTTATGGAAAAACAATTAACCGTGGAGATCACAGACAAGGGCAAGGGATTAGCCATCCACAAGGGTTCAAACGAAGTTACTTGCCCTCGTTGTCACGATTTTGTTCCTAAAAACAAAGTCAACAAACATCAGACCCACACGGGTCGCCGCTGCCAAAAGTAGCGGTTTTTTTGTATTTTTTATAATCTATCAAAAAAGCTCCCCCACCTTTTGAGTGAGAGAGCGGAATTGGTTTAGCTCCTATTTCTTACTGGGCGTAGCTTCGGCCGGTGGTAAAGTAGTCGTCGCCGTCAGCGGCATCTCAATCCGTACCGGCCAATCTTTTGACCGACAATTGATGACAGCATAGGCAACCAGTTTATTCATCACTGCCTGTAGGTCATCACGAGAAACATCATCGGTAAACATTGGCGAGCGCCAGCGAAATTTAATCGTTGGTGTCGTCGCCCTCTCGTTGAGCTGAACTCGTAACTTTTCCATCGGCAAGCTGCTGATCGCCCAAGTCCCATCCGCCATTTGCCAAGAAAAAGAAACTTTGTTGACCGTCTTTTGTTCCCCGCTGATGCTGCCGGTGGCCAAAAAGAAGCTGCCCGAAAAAGAGCCCCGGTCGCTATTTGTTTGGACGACGTGACGCAGAGCGTGTTCTCCTCCTAAGACTGGGTTTACCCACGAATCTTCCGCCAAGACAGGGGCAGTCACCAGCATCACTACCGCCAGTAGAAAGGTTCTCATTCCTAAACCTCCTAAATTTTTCTATCTAATTCCTATAGGTTTTAAGTATTTTTGTCAATTCTGCAATCGTCACCAACTTGGTCTCTTCGCTCGTGCGTTCTTTCAGTTCAATTTTACCAGCCGCGACGGTTTTGGCGCTAACGACTACCCGATAAGGCAAACCGATCAAGTCAGCATCAGCAAACTTTTCCCCGGCCGAGAGGTCACGGTCGTCATAAAGCACTTCAATGCCTTCTTCAGTCAGTTGGTCATAAATATCCTGACTGTTTTTTCTCACTTCTAACTTCCCACCTCCCACTTCCAAAAGATGGAGAGTAAATGGCGCCACCTCTTTGGGCCAGACCAAGCCTTTGTCATCAGCCATCACCTCAACTAAAACACCCATCAAGCGTGAGATACCGATCCCATAAGAACCTAGGTAGACCGGGATCTTCTCCCCGTTTTTGTTGGCAAATGTTAAACCAAGCTCCTGACATTTCTTTGTTCCAAAGGTAAAGATGTTTCCCACTTCGGCCGCCTTCTTCAATTCAAAATCTGATTTGCTTAAACCAAGTTTACTAATCGTCTCATCAGTAAAAATTTCTTCATTGATCGCCACTGGTTCTTTTTTATGAACATAAATATTGTCCTCACCGGCGTCACAAATAGTTTGGAATTCATGACTAAATTTGTCGGTAAATAATCCACCTGAGGCCGATGTAACATAGGTGATATCCCCTAACCCAACTCGGTCAAAAACTTTATGGTAGGCTTGGGTGGCTTTGTCATAAAAAGCCAAGTGATCCTGTTCGTTGTCACAAAAGGAGTACATATCCTTCATAATAAATTCCCGGCAACGAAGAATGCCGCTCTTGGCTCTAACCTCGTTTCTTAACTTATTTTGAAACTGGTGCACAAAGACCGGCAAGTCTTGGTAACTTTCAATATGGGACCGCATCATGTTGGCGATCGGTTCTTCGTGCGACCAGCCAAAACCAACTTCGTTACCACTTTGGAGTTTTGATTTAAACCAAATGTCAACATTTTTATCGCTCCAACGATCAGTCTTTTGCCATAATTCTTTATCTTGCAAGGTCGACATAAAAATTTCTTGCGACCCCAATTTTTCCATTTCCTCTCTAACAATTTGCTCAATTTTATTAAGCACCCGTAAGCCGAGCGGTAAATAGGAGTAGACTCCGGCCAACTCTTTATTAATGTAGCCAGCCCGAATTAGAAGCTCCGCATTTTTAGAGACTTCATCGGTCGGTGCTTCCCGCCGGGTTTTAGTAAACAGTTGCGATTGGAGCATAGTTACATTTTACCGCACTAGGCGCCAAATATCTTGGTAGGTGACGACAGCCAGTAACAGGAGTAACAAAATAAAACTAACTTGGTTAAGACGGGTAATCAGCTTTTCATTCAGTGGTCGGCGCCAAATTGCCTCAATCCCAAGCATTACCAAGCGGCCACCATCGAGCGCTGGCACTGGGATCAAGTTAACGACGGCTAGGTTGATGGAAATGATGGCTGTGAGGGAAATTAAATAGACCCAGCCCAGGCTCTTGGCCTCGCCCACCAGACCCAAGAGACCAACGGGACCTGTGATGGAGGCAAAAGCCGCTCCACCTTGAGCCGGAATGCTAACCACAAAGTGCCACAGAGCGACCGCCACCGCCACTGAGAGTTTGCCAGCCAAATAAGCTCCCCAAATGATCGCCGGGCCAAGCGCCAATTTAGCTAATCCAACTTGATCAAGAGTAATCCCGATGGTCGGCTTGATTGACTCTTTAGTTAGACCAGAGACCGGTAAGACTTTAAACTCGCCCCGTGGGGTGATAACGCCAATCGTCCGAGTTCCACTGCCAATAAAATTTTGGACTAATTCTACGGTTGGTTGCGATAAAGTATTTTTTCCATCGGTTAAAAATTTAATTTCATCCCCCGGGAGGAGACCGGCCCGAGCGGCCGGCGAATCAGCCAAAACCGAAGTAATGATCACTCGCGATTGCTCAAGTGATAAGTGAGCTGGTAAGCCACCAGTGGCGAGAGGCAAGCCAATCACGAGCCCAATCGTGAGCAAGACCCAAGCTAGGAGCCAATTGCCAGTAACGCCGGCGACCAAGACGCCAGCCTGTTTTAATTTGTGATGCTGACCAAATTTAAGATGAGAAGTGGGAGGAGTGTTATTAGACTCAACCGGATTCTCACCATAGATTTTAACAAAACCGCCAACTGGGAAGAGATTAACTGAATACTCCGTTTCGCCCCGCCGCCAAGCTAAGATCCGGGGTGGAAAGCCGATCCCAAACT
>CAZMXZ010000035.1:0-5612 GCA_964570405.1 uncultured Candidatus Saccharibacteria bacterium
TTCCCCTCCGTGCCGAACAAAGCTTATTAGCCCAAAAAGATATTAGCCAAGTTGCGGCCGGTAATCCAAGCTGTCTTAACACCTTGGAGATTAGCGTATTGATCAAAATATTCAATTGAGACCCGTAGCATCATCTCGAAAAAAGAACTGGCGATTGAAAAGATCCAACCAATGATCCATATAAAAAGTGCTCCAACCCAAGCTATAGCTAGTGTCAAACAGTCGATCGGATTACCAGTGCCGAATCCTGCTCCACACTTAAGACCAACGGAATTAGTTGATGGTGGTTGCTCTTGTCCCCCAGTACCGTCAGAGTGTTCTACGGCCGAATCGCCCCCCGGAGGCGTACTGCTTATTAGTGTACGGGAATCAGGTAGTGTCTGAGCATAAGCAAACGAGAAACTACTCATTAGACCTAGAGCAGTAATTGTAATCAGAAAACAGAAAAAGATTTTTTTCATTGTCGTGTTATCGTTACGGTTTTCTGGTCAGAACCAAAGGTATTTAAGCAAGAAAGACCATAGGTTGGGGGCTTCGAAGCGATGTTAATGATGCCTTGGTTGGCGGTCATAGTGTATTTACTTAGTTCGTCCTGGAGAGCCAGCGAGCTTTTGGCACTGGCGACAATGGCTTGAGCGGCACTCCCGGCCGAAGCGGCCGTAGTGCTCGAGAGCGTGACGTTGTTTGTTAACGGGCCGAAAGCCGTTTGGAAGGTAAGGTGGTAAACATCCCCCGCTAGATTGTTGGTTAGAATGGTAATTTGCGATGTTTGGGTAACAGTGTTTGACGTATCTTTAGTAATGTTTAGATTTTCTACCACACTGTTTCTCTCCCGACTGGCGGAGGCGGTAAACGAGAGTGGTAAATTGATACTGACAGAACCCTCAGTGCTAAGACTCTGGGCGATAACGTTGGTGATCGTGCGGCTACTATCGGCACTCAACCAGTCATTGGTTGGCGTGCAGGAGTTGGCACCCGGGGCCGACCAACTAATGGTGGCGAGCGAAGTGGAGGCACCGCTGGCCACAATTACCGAGAGCGGCGAGGTTGAGGCGGTGAGGGTAATAACGGGAGCCGTGCCCACTGGAGCAGGGATGCTACCAGTGCTCCCACTGCCGCTACTCGTATCTTCTCTAAAGAGGAGAGGGAGGAAGGTAGCTAGACTCTCCACAATTGGTCGGCTAAAGGGCACAATGTCGGTGGCGCCTTGGATGTTAGACGACCGGGTTAGACGCCAATTGATGGAAGCGGCAGTGTTTTCCTGAATGACGGAAGCGGGCGTAACGGTGATGGGGTGACTACAAAGTTGCTGGCCGGTAGTGAGGTCAAAGTTGGGGACAGTATCTTGACACTTTTGGTTATTCAAAAAGCCCCGGCCCCAGTCAGCTTGAGCCACCGCTGCTTCTTTAGAGTTGGCAATTTCTTGCCCAACCTTGTTGAGGCCCAAAACAAACGAACCAATAAAATTATTTTGGGGTTTGATCCACTCCATAAAGTATTGGTCATCAAAACTACTAGTGTTGGAATTGGTTTGGGCATCAGCAGTTACGGGGTTGCTACTTAGACCCGTGATGGCTCCAATTAAACTGCCGAGCAAGGTTGATTTTGGTGTATTCGCTTCCGCAATGCCTTGTGATCCGCCACTGCTAGGCAGCGTGGAGGCGATAGGATTACTGGCTTGATCTTGTTGGATGGCTTGGACGATGTTATTGGCGTAGAGATTGCCTGAGTTTTGAACAGCATTTAAACCGGCACTATAGCCAATTTGTTTCTCTTGATTGATGTAGTCCCAATAATTTTTGACATAGAGTGGACCGGTCTGCGACCCATCGGCGGTAAGTTGGCGTCCGTTTTGGAGAAAATTGTTTTCCTCGGCAATATTTTTTTCGGTCTTAGCCGCTTCGGCCGCTACGGCGTTGGGGTCGGTCACGACTTGGCGTTGCTGATCATCGGCCTGGATCCGGTTGACCGAGCGCATGCTCTGGCACATTGAGACGATCAAGTTGCGCATCGTCGCATCTAACGTATTAATATTTTGGGTCAGGAATAGGGCTTGGCCCAAAAAGTCGATTGGGACGGCACTTCCGGTCGTGGCCCCGGTTCCCGTCGTGCTGGCCGCTCCTGAGAGCGGCACGGTTTGATTATTTATTTGAGCGCACAAAACCGGCAAACCGGATTGATTGGTGATCGGCGACTCGTCCAGCGAGTTACGAGCATTTAAATCTTCAATATTATTATTGTTGTAGGTCTCGACTTGAGTGCTCATTTGCTGGGCCAAGTTAGTGAGCGTGCTGTTTAGATTTAAAATTGAGCCGAGCGAAAATTGAGCCCGCGCCATTGACGGCAGGAGGAGCAGGGCGGTTAAGCTTATTAGCTTAGTTAACTTCATTAGCTTGTTGGGGTGTGGATTTTTCATTTATTGACCACCGAGGTGGATCTGGATCTGATCACTGGGCGGGAAGGTAATCCCCCGATTAACAAAATATTGATTGAGCAAATCAAGACCGTGGTAAAAAGCCGGCAAGAGTTGGGTGTAGGCCAAACCACTCTGGAGCGCGAGCACCGGCTCGGTTAAAACTTGGCTCATATTGCCCACCAGGAGTGAAATAATTTTTAAACTATTGGCCACCTCAACTTGGAGAGCGGCATTATCGCTCGGGGCGGTGACGGCCATCAGTCGAGCGGCCACTTGCCCGTAGAGGGCAGAGCTGGCCGAGAGTTTGGCCACCTCACTTGGATCTTGATTGTCAAAGGCCCGCAACATTACTTGACCATCGCCCTCTCGGGGGTAAGAGAGTGGACGCAAAACCTCGACTAAATTGTGGCCATAGGTCTCAAGCGTTGAGGTGGAACGGCTACTGGTAGTTTTGAGATCAGACGTTTTGTAAACCAGCGTTAACGAGGCAGGATCAAACTGAGTAAAACTTTTGTTTTGATTCCGCTGGTCGGCCAACAATTGGTTTAAACGACTAGTGGCGGCTGGTGTTAGATCATTATTTTGAGTGGTGCTACTAACTGCCTGACCTGGTTTGGTGTAAATCAAGTTGCCGCTAGCGTCCTTTGGGCTAGATTTAGACGACCCTTCTCCCCCGAGGTACCATAGGCCAAAGGCCACCGCACCAAACAGGAGAACGGCAAATAACCAAACTTTTGTTGACGGCCAATAACTCAAGGTTCCAAGCCTCTTAGAGCTCCCTATAATTATAGCTTATGAGGAGCTAGTGTATACTATTAATTATGAACAGATGGTTTGTTATTTTAGCCTTAGTTGTGACTCCGACCAGCCTCTACACTCAACCACTCTCTAGCTTCCAAAGCATTAATCAAATTACTACCCAACTCTCCGGTGGTGACACTCAAACCTTGGCCACCAAGAACTTTTTGACTAGTTTCCAGTCTTTAGGAGGTACTATTACTCAACTCTCGAGCAGTTTTACTAATCTTAACGGTCTCATAACCCAAGCTGGCGGCACTAGCCAACTCTCGGGCATCACCAGTGTTCTGAACAGTGTTCTAGCCGGCGGCGGTAACTCGCTTAGTCTACTTTCGGGCACTAATCTCAACACTTTGGTTGGACAACTGGGGAGCTTTTCTGATTTAAGTAGCTTGTCTAGTTTGTTTAGCCAGCTGACCGATATGGGGGCGACGTTTAATCAGATCATTAGTCAATTTGGCTCATGGCAAAATTTGCTGGGCTCACTCCAAAACCAAAACCTACAAAATATTTTGACTAATCTTGACGGCCTGCAATGGCTCCAGGGTTTTAATTACAGTCAATTACTTAATCAGTACGGCAGTTTGGGTAATGTTTTTACGGCTTTGGGTGGTAGCAGTTCAGGCTTACTTGGTCAAAATGCTTTTGGTGGTCCGGTGACGGTGACGCCGTGCGAAAATGGAGTCTTGATGATCACGGTTGGCCCGCCCCACGGTGGAACATTTATTTTCCAGACCGGAGTTTCGCTCCTCTTTCAATTTAATCAACTAATTTCTGGCCAAAGCGTTTTGGGCAATGCTAGCACGGTGCCGGGTGTTTGTACCATCGGCAGTACGACTGTGACTTGGCCCCAGGTCTCGGTAATCGGTACTACTGGCGGCACTCTCCCCAGCCAGACCACTGCCTCGAGCACGCCAACCAATGCTGTTTGCGGCTTTAGTTCGATCCCCGCCGTTGGTTATCACACCTACTCAGCCCGTGGTACCGGTTACTACCCCAGTTCGTCGGCGCTGGAGGGTGGCTTTACTGATCGCAAGGGGCAGCCGCTCTATACTTTGCAGCAATATTTGGCCGGTGGGGCACCATATGTGACGGTAGCAATGGATACCAGCGCTTTTACCTATGGCACCAAGTTGCGCATCCCTCAATTGGAGCAAAGGTATGGGAAGTGCATCGAGTTCCAGGTTCGCGATACTGGTGGCCGCTTCCGCGGTACGGGCACCGGTCGGATTGATATTGCCACCGCCAATAATGCGGCCTCACTCGACAGCACCATTAACGGCCCCCTCACGCTTATACCGCTGATTAGTTCGGACTTCCCACTCGTCCACTCCCTTGGCACCGGTAGTGGAACAACGGCCGGGACGGGTGGTACCACAGGAGGGACTGTGGCAAGTACGGGGAGCACTCCACCGGCTGGCGGTGGCACACCGCAAAACACCATTGGCCAACCGGCCGGCTTTGCCTACACGGGTGCTGGTGATGAGCAAACTGTCCGGAGCAAACTCTCGGCCATTGGTGTGACAGTCAACAATCCGCCCTGCTCCAAAACTCAAACTCGCAACTGTACTAATGTGATTGGCTTGCCTCAAGCGGCGATTGATGGTTTGCAAGCTTTGGTTGGACGCTGTGGCGCCCTCACACTGACAGGTGGCACCGAGCCCGGCCATCGGACCCACGGGCCAGGCCGGGCCGTCGTCGACCTGCGGCGTGACGCCTCCCTGACTAGTTGTATTAAAGCGGCTGGCGGTCAGGCCAAGACTTTAAGTTGGGGCATTCAGTATGTGATGAATGGTGATCGCCTGGTTGACGAGTTTGGCGTACCGCACTGGCACGTTATTTTCCCGCAGCCGTACTAATTTTTAGCCAATCAGCTAATTTTAGATTTTCCGGTCTGGATTTTAGACCCAGACCAAATTTTTGCCACTCGCCCTCGCCAATATTTAAATTTCGTCTGACGAATTTGCGGGGGTGGGCAAAACCTTGGCGCAAAATGGCAAAGAATTTTTCTTCGTTCACTGTCTGAAAATTTTTTTTGGAAATTTTATCGATCAGCAGTATTGCCGAATCAACTTTTGGCGGCGGTTGGAAGGCGCCGCGCTTAATAGTTTTTATATATTTTGGTTGACCATAAGCTTGGACCGAAATAGAAAGCAAACTAGATTTTTTATTCTTGGCGATCCGCTCGGCCACTTCTTTTTGGATCAGCAAAACCATTCGGCCGGGCTGGTTTTTTTGGGTCAGTAATAATTTAATCAGATGATTAGTTAAGTAATAGGGAATGTTGGCGATCAGCTTATAGCTGCCTAGCTTAGCTAGCTTGTTAGCTTTAATAAAATCCAAAATATCAGCTCGAATTAAAGTAAGTTCTGATTTTTGGACTTTAAATTTTAAATTT
>CAZMXZ010000036.1:0-5089 GCA_964570405.1 uncultured Candidatus Saccharibacteria bacterium
CTATAAGGTGGATCCCGATGCATTTGGTGGTGGACTCAGCAGTCTCATGATGCTTGACACGCTCGGCATCTACGAAGAGCGCATCTACTATGCTCTGGAGCGATGTCTGCGGGCGCGATATTGGCAAGATGATTGCCGTGCTCCGTGCCCATCAGCTCGGTGAGCTCGCTGGTGTAGACGCAAAGGCGCTCAACCATGCCATCAACAACCGCGGCGCTGGCGTTGATCTCGGCGTTGTGTTGGAAGCGGTCAGGGGTCGTCTCCCGAACTTCAATCCCAGGGCCGCTGCTCTATCGATTTAATATACCTGTTTTTATCTTGAGGCACGGAATTTCCCGGGCCTCTTTTTTATTTCCAAAATCCTTTAAATTTGCCAATTTTGGGCTGATCGGTTATACTCACTGCCGTATGTCGCAAGATCGTCTCATAAAATTAGCCTGCAAGACCTGCAAACGGATCAATTATTGGTCCAGTAAAAATAAGAAAAAAGTTGAGCGCAAAATCGAACTCAAGAAGTATTGCCGCTGGTGCCGAAAAATGACTGTCCACAGCGAGGTAAAGAAGTAATTACTGCGGGCCCACGAGGAATCGAACCCCGACCAGCGGTTTTGGAGACCGCTGTTCTACCATTAAACTATAGGCCCTAAATACTCGATTTATCATAGCAAAATACCCCAGACTTGCCAAAAAATGGCTTTAGTTTATAATCCTTAAAAGGTTCACGTAGGTCAGCGTAACCCATAAATAAAGCGCTTTATTAACCTAAAACTAAACAGTCAAAATGACGACTAAAAAAGGTAACGCTGGTATGGTGATCGTAGTGATCATTGTTTTGATCCTGATTGCCCTCGGTATCTACTATGCCACCAGCAACAAGGCGGCCGCTCCGTCCGACAATACGGCCAGCACCACCTCCATGGACAATAGTTCGGCTGGCGATAGTATGGCCACCACGGCCCCGGCCATGGCCAGCACCAGCAAGACCAAGTAATAAACAGCTAAACTGTTTTAGCAAAATGAGTTCTGGTTCGCTTCTCGGCGGATCGGAGCTTGTTTTGATTTAGCCAAATAATATTTTTATTTTTCTTCCACCAACGTTTTTGCCGCTTGGCGTAGCTTGTGATTTCTTTCTCTAATTTTTTCACCAGCTCTTTTTTGCTAATTTGCTTTCGCAGATAGAGGCTAACATAACGGTACTCTAGTCCCAGATCATCAAGGCGCTGCCAGGAGAGGCCATTGTGGTGCAGTCTTTTAACCTCCACCACCAGGCCCTGTTTTAGACGCTGGCCTAACCGCTGCCGAATATTCTTTTGCAATTTTGACCAGGGTGGGTTTAGGCCGAGCCATAAGGCATCATAATTATTTTGTTTTTTAAGACTTGGGACGTGGCCAAGAGCGGTGGCTATCTCGATTGCTCGGATTAGTCGCCTAGAGTTATGATGGTCAATGCTTTGGGCCCGTATGGGATCTAATTTTTTTAATTTTTTAAACAGCTCAAGGGCTGTTAATCTTTCCAATCGCTGTCTTAATTTTTTGTTTGGCGGCACGGGTGGAAGAGAAAAATTACCGAGCAAGGAATCAATATAAAAACCGGTTCCACCGACAACAATTGGTACTTGACCATGACTGATTATTTGCTTGATTATTTTTTGGGCCTGTTTGGTATATTGGGCAGCGGTGTAACGCCTTTTGGGACTCGCAACGTCTAACATATAATGTGTAACGCCTTGCCGTGCTCCAACTTCTAACTTCCCACTGCCAATATCTAACCCCCGATAGATCTGGCGGGAGTCGGCTGAGACAATCTCACCCCCGATTTTTTTTGCCAGTTTAACGGCTAAGTCAGATTTGCCCGAGGCAGTTGGTCCAACAATCACAATAATTTTTGCTTTATTTTTTGTCATATTAAAAAACCCCGCCAACGAACGGGGTGGCAGGCGACTTAATATAAGCCGTCTACGTTCCACTGACCAACGTAAATCCAACCAATAATGTTGTAGCCATGGTATTGGAGGTAGGCAATATCTTTGGGCTGGTTCTTCTTTGAGTGATTGACCCAGCCAATAATTATCTCTTCGCCGATGACCGGCAATTTACTGCCAAATTGACTGCGGGGCAAGGAGAATAGCCAACCTTGATTGGTAGCTATCTTGGTCAAACTCAGGCTGATGGTCGAGTCACTCTCGGCCCAACTGACGGCCCCAATTTTAGCTATTGTTTGAGTGGTAGTCGACACAGCGTCTACCTCCCTTCTTTCTTATCTAGACACCATTCTAATCACCTCGGTCTTTTTGGCAAGTAAATTGATTTTTGATCTAATTTTCAGTAGACTACTCACAAGCTTGCCGCGGTGGCGGAATTGGTAGACGCGCACGACTCAAAATCGTGTATCGTAAGATGTGAGAGTTCGATTCTCTCCCGCGGCACTCTGGTATAATTAAATTCATGGCAAATAGCGAGGCAATTTTTTGGATCGAGGTAGATAAGATTAAAGCCAATCCCTTCCAGCCCAGACGGGAGTTTGACCCTGATGCGCTCCAAAGTTTAGCTGACTCAATTAGGCAGTATGGTGTGCTCCAGCCACTGGTGGTCACAAGGCAGGAAACAGACAATCCAGACGGTGGTTTAAAAGTTGAATACGAATTAATTGCCGGTGAGCGACGCTGGCGAGCGGCCATCTTAGCCGGACTGGCGCGCGTGCCGGCCTTAGTCCGAAGTGGCGAAGATAGCGACAAGCTCAAGCTGGAGATGGCAATTATCGAAAATCTCCAACGGGAAGATCTTAATCCGTTGGAGCGAGCGATTGCTTTTGAGCGATTGGTCAAAGAATTTGATCTCAAGCACGGCGAGATTGGTAAAAAGGTTGGCCGGAGTCGTGAGTACGTCTCCAACACGATCCGCATTTTGGCCATGCCGGCCCACATGCACGAGGCAATTGCCGGCGGGAAAATCACTGAGGGCCATACCCGACCGATTTTAATGCTCTCCGATCGACCGCAAGAACAGGAGGCCTTGTTTCAAGAAATTTTAGTCAAGCAACTGACGGTACGCGAGGCTGAGGCCATCGCTCGACGGATTGCCTTTGAACGAGCGCGGAAAAAAGAACGGTTTGTGGAACCAGAGATTGTGGAATTGGAAAATAAATTGATGGAAAAACTGGGGACGCGGGTTAAGGTAGAAAAAGCCAAAGTTGGTGGCCGCCTTACGATTGATTTTTTCTCGGCCGACGACCTACGCCAAATTGTTGACCTGCTCGCAATGGAAGGTTCTTCTCCCTCGACAGAAGTTATTTCTGATTCTCCGGAACTAACCCCTAATCCCCAATCTCTAAACACGGGTAGCGATGACGAGCTTTACAACATCAAAAATTTTACCGTTTAACTCCTAGTTTTTTGCAAAGCCGAGCGGATGTGGCGTTTGGCCAGAACGGTTTTAGTTTGTTCTAACCACTTGGCCGAAGGGTGAGCACTCCTTTTTGTTTCAATTCCCACCACGTCACCGTTTTTAAGATTGGAAGCCAGGCCGACCATCTTACCATTAACTTTGGCACCGGCGGCGTGATCACCAATATCGGAGTGGATGGCATAGGCCAGGTCAAGCGGAGTGGCGCCGGCTGGCAACTCGATCACATCCCCCTTGGGGGTAAAAACAAAGATCCGATCACTAAAAAAATCGGTTTTGAGAGTGTGCAAAAATTCTTCGTGCTCATCAACCTGCTTTTGCCACTCAATCAACTCCTCGATCCACTGGAGACTCTTGGGTAAGCGGCCACCGGAACGTGGTTTACCTGACTCATGGTAAGCCACATGCGAAGCGACGCCAAACTCGGCTTCTTGCTGCATAGCTTGGCTCCTAACTTGGATCTCGACCGCCTCGCCCTCGTTGGTAAAGACGGCGGTGTGGAGGCTCTGGTAACCGTTGGGCTTGGGGTTGGCAATATAATCACGGAGCCGACCCGGCACTGGCCGCCAGAGGGTATGGATCAGGCCGAGCACCCGGTAGCACTCCTCGGTGGTGGGGACAATCACGCGCAAAGCCGAGATATCAAAAATCTTTTCGATCTCCATATTATTTTTCTTCAATTTTTGGTACAGACTGTAGAGATATTTAACGCGGTAATCAATCTCAAACTTTTTTAGGCCATGATCAGCCAGGACTCGACTTAAGGTACGATGGACTTTTTCTAATTTTTTAATAGTTTCTTTACCTTTGGTTTTGCGCAAGGCCGCGACTTGTTTAAATTCGGCCGGCCGGGCGTAGGGGAAGGCCGCATCCTCAAGCATTCCCTTAAGGCGCCAGATCCCAAGGCGATTGGCCAGCGGTGCATAAATTTCTAATGTTTCCACGGCAATCCGTTTTTGCTTCTCTGGTGGTAGGGAGGCGAGAGTTTGCACATTGTGGAGGCGATCAGCCAACCGGATCACAATGACGCGGATATCTTCGGCCATGGCGACAAAAAATTTCCTTAGACTCTCAACGTGGCGCTCGATGCCGTGGTACTTGAGCTTGCCCAGCTTGGTCACGCCCTCAACTAAAAATAAAATGGTGGGGCCGAATTCTTTTTTGATCGTGGCCGTATCTAGTCCGCCTTCCTCCAGGGTGTCGTGGAGGAGGGCAGCCGCGATCGTCTCGCCATCAAAGCCAAACTCGGCCAAAGTTTTGGCCACGGCCACCGGATGGGTAATGTAGTCCTCACCCGATAAGCGCTTTTGGCCAGCGTGAGCTTGACTGGCAAAATCAAAGGCCTTGATTACCAGGGCCTTATCGGCCTCGGTTGGGCTCTTCATCAAACCAATTATTTCTTGGGGTTCGCTCCTTGCCATTGCCAGTATTATGGCATTTTTTTATTTATTCTTACCAATTTTGTGGGGGTTGTGATTGGGACACACTTTGTTACTGCATCTTTCGGGAATTGTTTTAGTCCCTTCCATCATGAGAGACCCACACTCGGGGCAGAGCTTGCCCGTTGGTTTGGCCTTAATGATATTTTTGCAGACCGGGTAATTGGAGCAGCCGTAGAAGGTGCCAAAACGCCCTCGCTTTTCTACCATTGTGCCAACATTGCAAACTGGGCACTTTACGCCCGTGT
>CAZMXZ010000037.1:0-4825 GCA_964570405.1 uncultured Candidatus Saccharibacteria bacterium
CCACATTATTAGGATCAACCATCCCGACCTCGAGTACGCCATCAGTAAGGGCAATCGGCACAAAGTGGTAGTGCCGAGCGGCGTCCTCCGGTACATACTGCAAAATCTCCGACGGAACTGGCGTCTCGCTTAAAGTGCGATTAGGGATGTCGCTGGTTTTGGCCATAAGCTAGAAAATTAGGCACTTAGGACTTTAGCCAACTAGGGTGTGGTGGTAGCCGGAGCGCGGTAGGCATCAGCCGGATTGATTGGCAAAAAGGGATTAGATCGACCAACCGGTCGAACGGGTAACGGTCGACTAAAATCTTCCAACTGTTGCGAGAAGAGTGGATTGGCCAAAAACTTTTGACCGTGGGCCAGGTCAATATTTTGCACCCGATTAAGTAAGTCTTGGAAGGCGGTATCGGCCCCCGTGCTACTTGACTCTAGCTGGCTCGAGCTAGTGACCAAGGCCGAATCAGGTTCACTTTTTTTACCAAAAAATTGACCGTAGACCACAAAAATAAGTACCACCACAAGCAGGAAGACTAGGATATTAATTAAAAGTTTGCCGGTCATTTTAATATTTGAACCAAAAGGTTTTTAATTGCAAATCATACTGGAATTGATCTTTATCGGTCGAGGTAAAACTTAGACCATCTAGCTCCACCAAGCGCAGGCTCCGGCTCAAGTCAGACAAAAAGTCTTGGAGCTTTTGGTAATTGCCACTGACCGAAAAACTAATCAGGACGGCGTGGACGCCGGCCGGCAGATTAGTCCCGACGCTTTGACCAAGATTTTGCCCTCGCCCAACTTGATTAGCTTGGGCAGCTTCTTGATCAGTCGTGACCTTAACATTTTTAACAATCATAGAGTGACGAGTAGCAATGTTGTTTACATCAATGATCAGTTGGACATTATCGACGGCCGAGGGTAAAAACTTTTCTAATCGGGCCAAGTCATTTTGACTAAAGGAGTTGTACTGACTCAAAAGATCGCTGGCCTTGGCATCAAGCGCCTGCGCATCAGCCAGTGATTGGTTAAGTTGATCGCGGTAACCGGTTAAGGCTTTGATCCCGCCGGTCGTGGGCGCCGGGGCCTCGGCCAAAACCAAGGGGCCATTCCAGACCGGATCAATCAAATAAAAGAAGACGATCCCGGCTAAAACTAAAAGCAAAATGGGCAGTAAAATTTTTATCATAAAGTAGTGGTAGCGCTACTGGTCGCCGGTGGAGCCATATAATCACCGACCGATTGTTTAAAGTCTGTCGCCTTGGGATCAAACTTGAGGAGGAGCGTAAAACTGACTTTACCCTTATCGTCCAAACTAATATCGGAGACAGAAAAATCGCTGATTCCGTCTTTATTTTTTACCGCTTCTTTTAAAACTGCCGACTGGACGGCCACATCCTCATAACTGCTGGCCAAACCTTTAACCGACAGTCCATCCGGACCGTACCTAAAATCTTTGTACTGCACCGCCTTGAGAGTTTGACTGCCGAGCAAATTTAGTAAGGGCAAAAAAGCTGTGTGCCGATCAAGCAGAGTCTCGGCCGCTGTAAACTTGGCGTCGAGACTCTCGTAGCGACTCAAGAGTTCGGGCGTCAGACGCTCCTTATACCAATCAAGCGAGGCTCGAAGACCGCAGCCACTCGGACTATCGCTCGACTCGGCACTGCAGGGACGATTGATTTGGTTGAGCAAATAGTAACGGTAGCTGTAAGCCCCGGCCCAGGTGGCCACCGAGAGGGCAAAAATAATAATACTCAAGAGCAGCCACAAACTAATCCCGCTGCCACGGCCGCCCGTTGGGCCCGTGGCCGACAAATTTTGTTTAGGGATGAAGGAGGTTTGGACAGGAGCAATCATATTTAAATTTCTTGGATCAGACGGAGGGCAAGGCCGAGGGCGGTATTAAAGGAGGGGCCCGCTTCCGCTAAGACTGGTGCCAAAAAGGCTGGCGCCTCAATCTTGGCAAAGGGATTAGCGAGCACTAGTGGAACAGCGATCACTCCCTCGGCCGCTTGAGTCAAACCTTTGAGAGCGGCGCCCCCACCGGTCAAAATTACTTTGTCGATGGCGCGCTTGTGCCTTTGCTCATAGTTTAACATAACCCGATTAGCCTCGGCTAATAAGTATTCCACAATTGGACTGACCGTACTGCTAACGTCAACATCACCAGTTCGCGGCAGGAGTCCAACGGCTCGTTTGATCTCCTCAGCTTTAGCAAAAGAAATAGATTGGGACCGAGCAATGGCCGTGGTGATGTCTTGGGCGCCTTTATTAATTGTATGAGCCGCCCGCGCCACCCCACCGTCAACGATCGAGAGTTTGGCCGTACCGGCCCCAAGATCCAATATTGCTGTTGCTCCGAGTGCCCCCGGCGGCAGAGCGGCTCGAATGGCGCTAAAAGTTTCAATCTCAAAAGAGTTGGCCTGCAGGCCCAAATGTTTGGCTAGGTTTTGATACTGACTGACCGTCTCTTTGTGGATGGCGGCCACCAAGACCTCAATCATCCGATTACTAGGAGCTTCGCCCACTTCACTGCCATTAATCATCTGACCGCTTACACCACTGGGGATCACCCACCAATCAAGCGCCACCTCGGCAATTGGTACCGGCACATATTTGCGAGCCTCAATCGGGATCATTTTGTTTAACTCGGCCCGCCCAGCGTCGGGCAATTCCATCGTTACAATTAAACTGGAGCGAAGTGGGATGGCCAGGGTGCCAAAAGTAGTAGTGATGTTGGCCTCTTTAAATAAATCGCGCAATAGCTCCACCAACTTCTCGGGTGGCAGGGTGGCGGCTTGGCCAATCGAGAGCTTCAGATACGGACCGGTGGCCAGCTCGCCATAAGTCTCGAGGACGATCTTGCCACCATCTTTACGCAGTTGGACAACCTTAGCCGAGGAGTAGCCAATATCAATCCCCACCACACTTGATTCTTTTTTTAAAAATCCGCCTTGGCCAAGACCAAAAAGTTTTCTTAACTCCATGCTACTATTATAAGTCATGCCGCTCTTTTGGTCTAAGCTCTTAGACCTCCTTTTCCCTCACGCTTGCCTTGAGCGACTCGCGTCTTAAAATTAGCAGGGGCCAAAAAAGTTTTGCCCCTAGCTTTGGCCCAAAGCTAAAAGAAAAGGCCCGCTATCTGACCTTAGGTAGCGGGCTGTGACCATTTTCACCAATCATTCGTGTTGCACCACGAATAAATTGGAGAGTAGACCAAGCCACTTCTCCGAGCGCTCTGATTCTTCTCTCATAACTGTCTTCATCCGGATCTTTTAGCTGCTGCTCAATGTGATCTGAATAATGACGATCGGCAGCCAAAGCAGTTCGAAAGCAATCCGTTGTGGCTGAGGTAGGATCAAGGGATTGGAAAACCTTTTGTACCACGGCCTTCGAGTCATCGGGGAGAGGAATCTTTTTCAACTGGAGCAGTTTCCGAACGACGTGGGTTGGGGTTTCCAATACCGTTTGCAGAAACCGGCAACGTTCGATATCGTCAAGAATTGGCCACTCCGTGATTCCCTTCTCCAATCGATTGGCCTTGTGACGAAGATAGTAGGCGAGGTCATCAACCGGATCAAGATGAGCAGTGGCAATTAACGATGTGGGGTCGTTCTTGATTACCACACCCGTCACTGCCGCCTCACGCAAATGCTCGACCAAAGACAAACTGATACTGTGGCCAGCTGAGGCGATCACTTCCTGACCGACCGGTACAAATTCGATCGGGACATTCTGCAAAGCAGCCAACTGATGAAGATGGCGTAAGGACTCAACCACCTCACGGTGCTCACCCGCCCGATAGACAACGAGGCAGTCAATGTCGCTCCGACAATTAAACTGGCCAAGAGCCGCCGAACCGTAGATGACTGCTCCCCAAACACCCCGACAATCGGCTAATCGCTGGTGGATAAGGCAGCAGACTTTTTCAAAATCTGCTTGAGTTGGAATTTTATTTTCAGCAATTTCCGACCAGGTAAAAACCCTGCCCATATTGCAACTCCCTTTGAGAGATCAAGATTCTGACCAGTATGCTATGCCCCCAGCGATCAATTGTCAAAAACTTTTTAGTGGTAGAGCGGGCGGAGTTGAAACAAGATATAGAAGCCAATCAAGGCACTAATCACCAAACCGATGATGTTGTACATTACCAAACTGCCAAGCAAGCCGACCAGCTGACAGTAAAAAATGTAGCGCCAGCCAATTAGGCTGCGCTTAAACAAACCAGAGATAGCCAAAGCTTCTAAAATTACACTGATCGCGTTCAAGATCACATAGATCGTTAGTCGCACACCCCAAGCCCCCGCCGCCACCGGGTAACCATAGCTCATCATCCTCATATAACCAAAGCTACCCCAGCCGATCATTGAGAGGAGTCCCAAGACGCCGCTAATGACTCCCAAGATCACCAGGTAGGGAGCAATCTTTACCAAAAACTCTTTGAGGCCCATCGGCAAAGCGGGGGCCTTTTGCCCAAAGTACTCGTTTAAAGTATTCTCGAGTTGCATCAACATAATATTAAAATTTAACTAATAATACCTAAAGTATAGCACCAGTTACTTTTTTCGGTAGCGGCCAGGCCAGCACTTGGGGCAAACCGGGCGAGCACTAGATTTATAAAACCGATGCCCGCGATTACAAACGGTTAGCTTGCCTTTTGGCTTTTTCATAAGTAATTATGTTTTAACAAATTTGCCCTGACCGACAATAATATATAGTATAGTGAAGTCACCATGGAGAGGTGGCTGAGTGGTCGAAAGCGCCTCACTGCTAACGAGGTAGGGATGTAAAAGTCCCTCGAGGGTTCGAATCCCTCCCTCTCCGTAGAGAATAT
>CAZMXZ010000038.1:0-4816 GCA_964570405.1 uncultured Candidatus Saccharibacteria bacterium
GTAATACCGCGCGCCTTCTCTTCCGGCGCATTGTCGATTTTATCAACGCCTTCCACTCGGGCGCCGTAGCCTTGGGCCCGGGCCATGTCTAAGACGTGGGTGATGGCGGCGGTTAAAGTCGTTTTGCCGTGGTCAACGTGGCCAATGGTGCCGACGTTAACGTGGGGCTTAGAGCGGTCAAATTTTTCTGCCATTTTATTGATTAGCTTATTAGCTTGACTAGCTTTATTTAGCTGGTTAGCTTAGGTTTATAATTTCGCCTTTTTTAATTAATACGTGTCTAAGTCGCAAACAAAAACGCGACCAACGCGTTAGAGCTATAGTAGCAAATGACTTAAAATCGCGCAAGTTTACCCACCATTGCCTATGACTCTAGGCATTGGCTGGCAGGTCTCGGGCTATTTATGGAATTATTTTATGGCGTCACCTTAATTGAAGCAAGAAATTGATCGTACATAGTCCAATCTTGAGGATCGATGATGTGAAGGAAATCTATTCGATACAATTCTTGGCCAGTGGCAAAGAAATATGTGTCTGAATCATACGACTGGACGTTTCCCTTATAATGAAAATGTAGGGTGTCCAAACCAGAAATTTTTACACCATCGTTAACTTTTGTATAGCTAGACCAAATGTTTGAATACCGCTGTTTGGTCCAGGTAATAAGAAAACTTTGATCAAGAACTTGCCCGACAGGCCAGTCGGCATCACCTTCCGTAATTTTAATTCTAGATTGTGGGATGTTTGACTTAACTCCGCCGCCTGGTTCACCAATGGTTACATCAACATAAGATCGATTATTACCCCCGGTTTGAATAATAAAGTTAGCTGGATATTTGAAAGTAAGTCCCATACCGGTATAAGTTTTCCAACCACTGATGTCTGGCTTGGCGGTTTCACCACCAAGTTGAGTGTTTTGGGTCGTCTGGACAGTGGTCGTGGCCGGAGTGGAAGTTGAGGTTAGCGAAACACTGGCCTTATTTTTTTGATACCAGTAGGCGCCACCAGCCAAAGCCAGAACAATAATGATGGCGATAATGATCCCGAGTGCCCCGCGATTTGTGTTTTTCATAGTTTTAGCTTAGCACAATTTTTATTTATAAACATCTCGTCGATGACGAACTCTCAAGACATTAACTTTCTGGCCATTGACATCAAGCTTCAGACGTCTTTTGGCTTCTCGTAAACTTAAAACTTTGCCAGCCTTAATTTCGGCCCGGGACTTCTCGATCGCTCGAGCTAAATTGCGAGAAGTAGACATTTCGTGATCTTCCACTAGTCTTTCGTATTCCGCTAAAGGCAAAACCACCACGGGCATCTTACCGATTTTATTAAGCGCCACCATTT
This sequence comes from uncultured Candidatus Saccharibacteria bacterium, assembly GCA_964570405.1. Taxonomy (GTDB): domain Bacteria; phylum Patescibacteriota; class Minisyncoccia; order Phycocordibacterales; family XYD1-FULL-46-19; genus CAZMXZ01. Next base: position 1,348 of record CAZMXZ010000038.1, read on the forward strand.
TCTTTTTTAAGGCCGCCTGGATCATACTCCAAGCCTAGCAAATTTTGGGATCAAAATCAATAACTTTAGCTTTTGAGTTTGTGCCACTCTTGCCTAATTAACCAAATTACCAGCGCGTCAAAAATAAGAAAGCCCAAAAACCACCAGTTATGGTAGCGGACCAAGCGGTAAAGCTGGTAAACCATAAAGATGAGGGTAAAAGCAATCGCCACTGGGTAGACCCAGAGCTTTTTTTGCCACAAGCCAACGATCAAACTAATTTTGACCAAACCGTAAACAATCAAATAAAGAGCCAGAAAAAATTTGAGGCTGACAGAAAAATTTTGGGCCAGCTGGCGTAGCCAGAGAACAATCACATCCGTTGGGTCTTCAATCAATTCTTCTTGAGTCAATTTGACCACCAAATCAAAAACAAAGTTCTGACTGACCAGCCACAAGGTTAGCCCACCCAACACTTCCAAGAGACCACCGATTCCCTTAAGAATCAGACCAACAACAAATAATCGATCAATCGTCTTTGGTTCCATCAAAAAAAGTTTAACTTTACTTGCGCGCTTCGATGATCCCTTGAGCGACGTTGATGGGGATGATGGCGTAGTTGGCAAATTCCATGTTGAAGTTGCCACGACCCTCCGTCATTGAGCGGAGCATCGTCACATAGCCAAACATCTCGGCCAAGGGCACCTTGGCATGGATGACTTTCAGTCCACCCCGATCCATAATTTCTTCAATCTGACCGCGCTTGCTGGAGAGATGCCCCGTGATGTCACCCATAAACTTCTCCGGCGCAATCACCTCTATTTTCATAATCGGCTCAAGCAAAACCGGCTTGGCGCGTTTAGCCGCTTCTTGGAGCGCCATCGAGCCAGCCAACTTAAAGGCCATTTCGGATGAGTCAACTTCGTGGTAGGAACCGTCATAAAGTTCCACCGAGACGTCTACCAGTTCAAAACCGGCCACCACGCCGCGCTCCAAACCTTCTTTAACACCCTTCTCCACTGGCGAGATATATTCTTGGGGCACCACCCCGCCCTTGATCGAGTTAATAAATTCGAAATGATCTTCGCGAGAAACATTTTTAGCTATTTTTTTTCCTTCCACCACCGGTTCGAGCGGTTTGATCCGGAGCCGGACGTGGCCATACTGACCCCGACCACCGGATTGTTTAATATATTTACCCTCGGCTTCGGCCGGAGCGGTGATTGTCTCTTTGTAGGCGACTTGCGGTTTGCCCACATTGGCATCAACACTAAATTCCCGCTTCATCCGATCAACAATAATCTCTAAGTGGAGCTCACCCATACCCGAGATAATGGTCTCCATCGTCTCGGAATCAGTTTTGATCTTAAAGGTTGGATCTTCATCAGAGAGTTTCTTTAAGGCCAAGCTCATCTTCTCTTGATCGGCTTTGGTCTTTGGTTCAATCCGCATCCCCACCACCGGTTCGGGGAAGTCGATTCCTTCCAAAATAATCGGCCGGGCCTCGTCACAGAGAGTGTGACCAGTCTTGGTACTTTTAAGACCAACTATGGCGGCAATCTCGCCAGCGTAAACTTTTTTTACCTCCTCACGATCATTGGCGTGCATCCGGACGATCCGTCCCACCCGCTCTTTCTCGTTAACACTTGAGTTGTAAATGTAAGAACCAGCTTCGACGGTCCCGGAGTAAACCCGAAAATATGTCAACTGACCAACAAACGGGTCAGCAGCCACTTTAAAAGCTAAGGCCGAAAAAGCTTCGTCATCGCTGACCAGCCGCACCTCCTCTTCTCCCGTCACGGGGTTAATCCCTTTCATTGGTGGGACATCAAGCGGGCTCGGTAAGTAATCCACTACCGCATCAAGAACTAACTGAACACCTTTATTTTTTAAAGCCGAGCCGCAAAAAACCGGAGTAATTTTATTAGCGATGACCGCCACCCGTAAAATTTTTTTCAGGGTCTCCAAATCTGGTTCCTCGCCGGCTAAATACTTTTCTAACGCCGCTTCGTCCTGCTCGACAATTTTTTCCACCAGTTCGTGATGGAGTTCTTTAGCTCGAGCTTGCAAATTTTCTGGAATGTCAATTTCTTTAACTTCTTTCCCCTTATCACCTTCAAACTGGTAGGCCTTCATCCGGAGGAGATCAACCACGCCATCATGATCATCCTCCTCGCCAATCGGGATTTGCATCCGGATCGCATTTTTGGTTAAACGATCCAAAATGGTGGCGTAAGAATGTTCAAACGAAGCACCCATCCGGTCGAGTTTGTTAATAAAGCAGATCCGCGGCACCTTGCCCTCATCGGCGTAGCGCCAGTTGGTCTCGGACTGCGGCTCGACGCCAGCCACGCCATCAAAAACAACCACCGCCCCGTCGAGGACGCGCAAGCTCCGTTTAACCTCGACTGTAAAATCAATGTGACCGGGCGTATCAATAATATTAAAGCGACAAGTCCGATCTTTATTTTGCGGATCATAGGTTGGCGTCCAAAAAGCAGTCGTGGCGGCTGAAGTGATGGTGATCCCCCGCTCGCGCTCTTGCTCCATCCAGTCCATCACCGTGTCGCCCTCATGGACCTCGCCAATTTTGTGCGAGACGCCGGTATAGTAAAGGACCCGCTCGGTCGTCGTCGTTTTGCCGGCGTCAATATGGGCAATAATGCCAATGTTCCTAACTTTTTCTAGCGGATAGTCTCGGGACATATCACGCTACTTTTTTTTCCCGCTCCAGGCAAAGTGGGCAAAGGCCCGGTTGGCCTCGGCCATCTTGTGAACGGTGTCTTTTTTCTTGACCGCCTCGCCCTCGTTTTTGGCGGCCGCCAAGAGTTCGGCAGCTAGTTTTTTGTTCATTGGTTGGCCTTTTTTGGCCCGGGCGGCAGCAATCAACCAGCGGAAGGAGAGCGCCAGTTTACGCTCCGGGCGGACTTCGTGAGGCACTTGGTAGTTGGCGCCACCAATCCGACGCGAACGGACCTCCATCAAGGGACTAGTATTTTTTAGCGCCTCTTCAAAAACTTCAATTGGATCTTTTTTGCTTTCAGTTTTGACAATTGCAAACGCCTCGTAGACGACGCGCCGGGCCGTGTTCTTTTTCCCCCGTTCCATCACATAGTTGATCAGTTTACCAACTTTAGCCGACTGATACTGGTGATCAGGCTTCGCTATGTTTCTATTTTTGACCTTGCCGCGCATGTTTATTTACCTTTTGGTCTTTTAGCGCCATATAAACTGCGGCCTTGTCGGCGCTTCTCTACCCCAGCGGCATCGAGGACGCCGCGGACGATGTGGTAACGGACGCCCGGCAGATCTTTGACCCGCCCACCGCGCAGCACTACCACCGAGTGCTCTTGCAAGTTGTGACCCTCACCGGGGATGTAGGCCGTCACTTCTTGGCCATTAGTCAGACGGACCCGGGCAATTTTACGAAGGGCCGAGTTAGGCTTTTTGGGCGTAGTGGTTTTGACCAAAATGCAAACACCACGCTTAA
>CAZMXZ010000039.1:0-4693 GCA_964570405.1 uncultured Candidatus Saccharibacteria bacterium
TAGCATATTTTTTGGCAATCGAGACAACTAGACGCAAGTTGGCACTGGCCAATTCTTTTTTAGCCTCATCATCGCCGGCGAGGATCCGTTTGGCCAGTTCCTTTTCCTCACTACCGGTCAGCAGTTTGTGCCGACCAATCTCCTTCAAATACATCTGAACCGAGTCAAAGCCGCCCTCCTCGCCACGCACTATTTTGCGGCCAGCGGTGACCTCTTGGCCACCCTCTTCCAATAGACTTCCCTCCTCCAGCACATCAATGTTGGCTTCTTCTAATTTGTTGTAGAGGTGATCAAGAAAAACAATGTCCGTCTCAATCGTTGGGAAAGAACGCAAAATTTCGCCGTAGGTCACAAAGCCCCGTTGTCGACCGCCAGTGATGAGACGATTTAGCTTTTCCTGATCAAAGACCTGCTGACGCTGACTCCGGGCCGGGCGTTTTTTCGCAATCGTCTTCTTGGTCGACTTTTTGACTGGCTTTTTTTTCTTTTTCACCATAGTTAAATTATTAAATTTTAATTTGTCTAATCTTGTCTAATTGCTGGCTGATGGCTTGGCACTCGACTAGTAGCTTTTGGACGGTCTGATCCTGCCCCACCGCTTCAGCCTGCTTGACGGCCAAAAAAGTTTGACTCAATTTTTCCTGCCACCACTCCTTTTCAAAATTCAAAATTAGTTCATCAATCTCGGATTCCAAATGTTCCGCCCCGCCCGAGATCAACTCGGCTTCGAGCATAATGGCGGAGCGCCGGGGCGCCAAGCGCTCGGCCAAGGCTGACCAATAAAGAGCGCCAGTCAAGGCCTCTAGCTTAGACTTTTTGGCGGCAACGTCAAGCCGGGTGGTAGCCTCTCCCCACCACAAGAGACCGAGCAACCTTTGCTCAATCCGATCACGCCGTTTGAGTGGTTCGGTAACTTTTTGGACCGATTCGGTCTCGGCTTTTGTTTGATCGGAGGTTACCGGCCCAGCTTTTTTAACTTCGACCCAGACTACTTCTTCTGGCACGGCCAAGCGCTGACTCAAGAGACCAACATAGTGGGCTTGTTCTAGTGGTAAGGACAAGCCGGCAATGAGTGGGACGATCTCGCGGCTAACGGCAATTTTACGCTCTCGTTCATCGCCGGTCCGAGACATAATCACCTCGAGCCAAAAATCAATTAAATGTTTGGCGCCAGTGAGCGCCGTCGCCCAGGCTTTAGGATCTTTTTTGATCAAGTCAGCCGGATCAGCACCAGGGGGTAACTCAGCAATCTTGACCGTCAAATCACTGGCCAAGGCTAAAGTAAAAGCGCGGCGACTGGCGGCGAGCCCAGCCGGATCGGGATCATAAGCTAAAATTAAATTGTCAGTTAGTCTTTTGATCAAATTGAGATGGAGCGGCGTTAAGGCAGTACCACTGGTCGCTACCGCTTCAGTCGTACCAGATTGATGGGCCATAAGTAAATCAAGCTGCCCCTCAACCAAAATGGCTCGGCCCTTGATCCGCATGGCGGTTTTGGCCCGGTCATAGCCATAGAGTAGACGTGATTTATCATAAACGGCAGTTTGGGGTGAGTTAATATACTTGGCCTCTTTATCCTCTCGCCCCTCGCCAAATAACCGACCAGAAAAGCCGACAATTCGACCAACGGAGGAAAAGATCGGGAACATTATCCGACCGCGGAAGCGATCATAATTATTTGGTTGAGTGACGAGGCCAGCGGCGGCCAAATCGGCCAGACTAACACCTTTGGTTTTTAAATAGTCGGCGGTCGTCCGCCAGCCGTCTGGTGCCCAGCCCAGTTGCCAGTCTTTGATCGTAGCATCACTTAGTCCCCGCTCGGCCAAATACTTCAGGACCTCTTTTTGTTTCGACAGTTCCTGGGTAAAATATTTGGCGGCTAGCTCTAGACTGTGATAAATTTTTTCTTCTTTTGACCGCTTGGCTGGATCAACCGGTTTTAGCTCGACACCCGCTTTTTGAGCTAAGACTGCCAGGGCCTGGGGGAAGTCGAGCCCCTCGATCTCTTCCACAAAACTAAAAATATCACCTCCTTTTTGGCAACCGAAGCAATGATAAGTCCCCCGCGCCGGTGAGACAAAAAACGATGGCGTCCGCTCGGAGTGGAAGGGGCAGCGAGCCTTCAGATTGGCTCCGGCTGGTTCCAACTTAATATAACCACCCACCACTTCTTGGATGGTCAAACGATCTTTGATCAGTTCGACCGGTGACGCCATTTAGTAAATTAGTTACTAGTAATCGTCGGCACTGCCTTCTGCCACTAGGGTTGGTATTTCTGATCCGGTATCTTTTTTCTCTTCCGGCGATTTGAGTCCGGTCCCGGCGGGGATCAAGCGGCCCAAGATCACATTTTCTTTTAGGCCGCGGAGCTTATCAACGCCACCTCGGATAGCCGTGTCGATTAAAACTTTGGTGGCATGCTGGAAGGAGACGGCGGCGAGGAAACTTGAGGTATTAAGAGCCGCTTCGGTAATGCCCAAAACGATTTGTTCCGCCTCGGCTTCTTCACCGCCCTTTTCGACAGCGATTAGATTTTCGTCAGCCAACTCAATTTCTTCCACAATCTCGCCCTCGGTTAGTTTAGTCGTACCAACTTTGGTTACTCGCCGACGCGAGAGCATCTGACGAATAATAATTTCAATATGTTTAGGCGCAATCGAGCCACCATGGAGAGCATAGATGGCATTGGTCTCTTTGATCACATAGTCCTCGAGAGCTTGCCGACCGGCCAGACGAAAGAGTTCCACCAAATCGGCCGAGCCATCAGTCAAAAAATCGCCCCGTTTGACCTCGTCACCTGGCTTAACCAAAATGGTCCGACCAGCCGGGACTTGATAATCAATCTGTTCCTCTGCCTTCTTCTTCCGCTTACTACCGGCCGCCGGCAAAATCACAAGCATCTTTTCGCCATGATCGAGCGGTTTAATCTCGAGCACATGACCATCAACTTCAGTCAAAAGAGCTGGGTGCTTGGGTGCCCGCCGTTCAAAAATTTCTTCGACCCGTGGTAGACCACCCACAATATCAGCTCCCCCCACTCCACCGGAGTGTTTAGTCCGGAGCGTCAGTTGAGTCCCGGGCTCACCAATGGCTTGAGCGGCGACAACGCCCACCGGTTCACCAATCTTAACCAGACCACCGCGGCCAAGATCAGAGCCATAACACTTTTGGCAAACGCCACGGATGGCCCGGCAAGAAAGGGGTGAGCGGATCAGCACTTCCGTCAAACCGGCGGCATCAATCCGAGCCACCTCTTCCCGACCGAGCAGTGTCCCTTTTTTGAACAAGAGAGTGCCACCCTGATCATGCAAATCCTTGGCCAAAACTCGGCCCCGGATCAAACTGGCAATTCCCTTTTCAAACCCAACGGCTGACTTAATCGTAATTAATTTACCATCCTTATCACCACAATCATCAGTGATGACCACCACCTCTTGAGCCACATCTACTAGTTTCCGCGTTAGGTAACCAGCCTTAGCTGTGTTCAGAGCAGTATCGGCCAAAGTTTTGCGTGAGCCGTGAGTGGTAACGAAATATTCGAGTGGCGAAAGACCTTCCTTGTAACTTTGGATGATCGGGAACTCGATCAAGCGATTAGCTGGGTTGATGATCAAGCCCTTCATCCCGGCCATTTGGGAGACGTTGTCCCACGAACCACGAGCCTTAGAGAGCAACATGTCGGAGGTCGAGCCACCAACAGGCAAACTGGCCGGCAACAATTTTTCAATCTGGCCTTTGCTCTGCTGCCATATTTCGATTGTCTTCCGGTACTTCTCGTCGGCCGAGAGCCAACCGTCGTTATAATCTTTTTCGACCTGCTCCATGGCCGCCCGACCAGCGGCCACAATTGCCTCTTTACCAGCTGGCACCATTACGTCATCAATCCCCCAGGTCACACCCGAGACGGTCGCCCAGTGGAAACCAAACTTTTTAATTTTGTCTAAGATGTCGGGCATCCGTTCCACACCGTAGTGATCAATCATCTCTTCGATCAGAGCCGTAATATCTTTAGCCACCACCTCACGGTTGATGAAGGGGCGATCGGAGGGCAAACTGTAGTTAAAGAGGATGCGACCGACGCTCGTCTCAAATAATTTGCCGGAGAGGTCACCATATTTCTCTGGCTTGCCGCCCAATAATTTGACCTTAGCTCGGATATCGATTTGACCAAACTCATAAGCCATAATGGCAGCATTAGGGTTGGGGAAGAAGTGCCCCTCGCCCTTGGCTCCCTCCACCACTTTGGTCACCCAGTAGCAACCAAGCACAATATCCATCCGCATACTGATGATCGGGTCACCGTTACCCGGCTTGAGCAAATTTTTATCGGCGGCAATCATTTCCCGCGCCTCTTTTTGGGCCGCCTCCGAGAGCGGCACGTGGACGGTCATGGCATCACCATCAAAGTCAGCGTTAAAGGCCACACACACCAGCGGGTGGAGATGGATGGCATTACCCTCAACCAAAACGGGTCGGAAGGCCTGGATGCCCAAGCGGTGGAGTGTTGGGGCCCGGTTTAAGAAGACGTACTTATCTTTAATTACCTCCTCCAGGATGGCCCAGACGTCTGGCACCGCCTCTTCAATTAGACGATTAGCGCCGCGGACATGGAAGGCCAGCTCACGCTCTAATATTTTACTAATAATAAACGGTTTAAAGAGCTCCAAAGCCATGTGCTTGGGCAAACCGCACT
>CAZMXZ010000040.1:0-4649 GCA_964570405.1 uncultured Candidatus Saccharibacteria bacterium
ATTGATTAGCTATCTGGCTTATGATTTCTATCAAGTTTGCCAGGCAGCTAGGACTTGCTCTACTGAAATATTAGATGCGATCCCGCATCAGCCACGCTCAATGATGATCTGTAGCTTGGGGTTTATCGGAGCCCTAATGATTATGAAAGGACTGGCCAGTCTCGTAGTTGAGCTTTGGATTCAGAGAAACAATGTGATAGTCTTCAGCACCTTCATTGACATCATAATTGTTATGTTTGCCGTTATTGTGCTTTCCATAGTCATACCCCTTGGTATACTCCAGTACGTAGTTAACTCATTGCTGAAAGGAAATGAGAAAAGCACAGCAATCGCGATCTCTCTCGCTTTCGTCGGCTCTCTGATGTACAATACCCACCCGCCGCTCTATTTACTAGGGATACCGATCATTGTTAGTATCTGGTTCCTGGCGCTTATCGTTTGCGTACTCCAAAAAGTAGTACCGATTATCGGTCGAGTGCTGAAAAGTGCGGTACTCATTATCCACTCTGATAAACGGCTACTCTGCCTGGCAGATGCGACAATCGGTGCCTCCACTGGATACTTTGCTGGCCATGCTGTCATTGGTGGCTTGGTTGGATCACTACTTGGCGTGATCAACTACGAGCTTGTTTCTAAACGCTGGCTCAAGCTGGTACCAACCACCTGATTCGGCGACAGACCTCAAAAATTTATCGTGCCTCGGGCGCAGCCCGGGGCTTTTTTGTTTTGTTGCTTGTGTTAGACTGTAAGAAAATTATTAAACTAGCGTCCGAAATATAAATATGGATAAACTCCCAAGTTATGTAAAAATTGCCATTATTGTGGCTCTCGCGGCTGGCTCCTACGCCGTTATTACTTATGCCAATTCTTTTGCGCGCTCGTCGGAACCAGGCAATTACCGCAGTTTCGCCGTCTCGGCCGAGGCCAAAGTGGTAGCGGTGCCGGACGTGGCGACCCTCAACTTGCAAGTAATTACCGAGGGCGGTAAAGACTTGGCCGCGCTCGAGCAAAGCAATACTGACAAAGTTAATAAAGTTATCGATTTTGTTAAGAACCAAGGAGTAAACGACAAAGATATTAAAACCAGTGGTTACCAACTCAATCCGCGTTACCAAAACTACACCTGCTCGCCCCAGCCGACCATCATGATGATGGCACCCAGCGGTGGTAGTGTGGCGCCGAGTCGGCCGACTAGCGTCTGCCCGCCGGCTGAGATTGTGGGTTACCAGATTATCCAAACGTTAGAAGTAAAAGTTCGCGACTTCAAAAAACTTGGCGCTATCATCCAGGGAGTTGTTGCGGCCGGGGCCAATAGCGTTAGCGGCCCCAACTTTACCGTTGATGATCCAAGCGCTTTATTGGCCGAGGCCAAGGGTGAGGCAATCAAAAAAGCCCGCGACCAGGCGGCCATTATTGCTCGAGCCGGCGGTTTTAGACTAGGTTCGATTTTAAGTATAGATGAGTCTGGGCCAATCAATTTTATGTCGGGGCTGGGTGGGGGCATGGAAATGGGAGTGGCAAAGAGCAGCCAAGCGGCTCCCACCCCGGTGATTGAACCAGGCAGTCAAGAATATTCTTCCACGGTTACGGTTCGATTTGAAATTAGATAAGAGATTATTAAGGGCGCTAATTATTAAAAGGTTATGAAGCAGAAAAATTATAATGCTCTCTCGGGTATTATCTTTTTAGTGATTGCTATTGGGCACCTACTGCGGGCAATCAATGGCTGGCCGGTGGTGGTTAGTAGTTGGGCGGTGCCGGTGAGCCTATCGTGGGTTGCGCTCTTGGTTGGGTTCTATCTCGCTTACCAAGCTTTTCAACTTAACAAAAAATAATTGAGTTCGACCGTGAGGAAGTATTTAGCCATTGGGATTTTATTTCTAATCTTGGTGGTAATTTTAGTCGTAGCTCAATCGGCCAAGGATCATCTCCGGCCGCCGGCCAATTGGCCGAGCCACAGCTGGGGCAGGTTAACTTTTAGTTACCCACCCAGCTGGACGATTGAAAATAATTTTTACCAAGAAGAAGTTGTGGGTTTGACTCTCTCACCACCACCGGGGGAGTATCGGCCAGTAGCCGAGCCACCGACAATCGTGATCGGCGGTCATCAGGCGAGCTGCCCGGACTCCAAAGAAGTGATGGGGCGCTGTTTGGAGATTGACGGTATTATTTTTCAGACCACTAGTAACAACCCCGACTTCTTAGAAGTTTTTGATCAGATTATGACGACGGTTAAGCTAAACTAAATTATGGCCATTACTACCAATATAAAAGTCAAAGGCATTACACTGACTCCGGCGATTCGCTCCTATGTGGAAGAAAAGGTGGCAATTTTGGAAAAACATCTCACCGCGGCTGATGTTGCCAGTGGCATGGTAGAGGTGGAGATCGGTCAAACCACCAAGCATCACCGCTCGGGAGCGAACCTTTTTAGTGCCGAGCTTAATTTGCTAGTTCCCGGCGATCAGTTTTATGCTAAGGCGGAAGAGGCTGACCTCTATGCTGCCATTGATCTGGCTAAAGATGGTTTGGTGGGGGAGGTAACAAAGGCCCGGAAAAAGAAAAATACTTTATTTAGACGCGGTGGCCGAGCCCTCAAAAACATTCTCCGGGGAGAGTGGCCAAAATAATTATAAGTTTCGCTCAAAGTCGGCCCAGGCCATTTCTTTGCGGCCCTCGGGGACGACCCGGTCAATTTCTAAGCGGGCTTGCCCGGCCTCGTCTTTGACGAGGCGGGCTTTTTTAATTACAACACGAATCTTTTCCCGCGAGGTTGAACCTCGCTTTTGGGTAAAAAAGTAAGTGCCGGGCCAGGGGGTAAAAGCCCGGATTTTACGATAATTTAGTTCGGGATCAGCGGTAAGCTCAATTAACCCGTCTTCTTTTTTAACTTTTTTGGTGTAGGTGGCAGCTTCGTGATCTTGTTCGGTTGCCTTAATCTCTCCCGCGATCCATTTAGGCATCACCTCGGCCAACAACTTTCCACCTATTTCCGCTAACTTGTCTCTCAATTCTGGGTACCACAAATTTTCAATTTTCAATTTTGATTTTTGAATTATAGATCCATGATCCATTTGCTCATCAACCAGCATTATTGTGACTCCCGTCTCCACATCACCATTTAAGATCGCTGACTCGATGGGGCTGGCCCCTCGGTATTTGGGGAGGAGTGAAGGGTGAACATTCAACGCACCATGTTTAGGAATTTCAAGAATCTCTTTTGGTATTATTTTGCCATAACTAGCGACAATAAAAAGTGAATAGTGACTAGCTTCTAGTGACTTAGCAAAGTCAGAAAGTTTTTCGGGCTGGAGACAATCAATATCATTTTCTCTGGCCCAAACCTTAACGGGAGTGGGGGAGAGGATGAGGCTACGACCCTTGGGTCTGTCGGGAGTGGTTATTATTAGACTAGGGATTAGCTTATAGCTTGCTAGCTTATTTAGCACGCCAACTGAAAATTCGTCCGAACCAAAAAAAGCAAAATTAATCATTGGTCGGCTCGACTTTTTGTAAATTTTTGGCATGATCGACGAAAAGTATCCCATCTAAATGGTCAATCTCGTGTTGAAAAATTTGGGCCAAGAGCTCAGTGCCACTCCTGACAAACTTTTTACCGTGCTCGTCATAAGCTTCAACGGTAACCTTTTCGCTTCTTTTTGTCTCACCCCAAACACCGCGGACAGATAAGCAACCTTCTGGTACGACCAGCTTCTTTTTAGAGCGAGCGGTGATCTTAGGGTTGATATAAATTAAATGCCGGGCTTTTTTGGGATCCTCAAAAATCTTGGGGGAGACAACAAAAATACGGAGCGAGACCGCAATCTGCGGGGCGGCAAGTGCCACACCATCATCTTGGGAGTCGAGCGTCCGCCTCATCTCCGCCAGCAACTGCCCCAGCAATTTACTGCCAAAGTCGGCCTTTGGCACTTCCACTGCTCGGCGTTTTAAAACGGGGTCTCCCGCTTGCACAATTTCCGCCATCCACGGAATTCTACCATTATTTTACGGCCTTTTTCAAGCTCTTGCTTTTTATATTTAAGTATGCTATATTTCTAACAGTGGAGAGGTCGCAAGATCGAGCCACGCACCTTAAAAGAAAGAGGAGACCCTAACATGGGGAACCTATTGCAGGAGACGCCGTACTCCGAAATTACGGCCACAATGGAAGCTCTGGCCACGGCTGGAGTGACGCGGGAAGGATTGAAGAAGTTTCGTAATTATCCCGCCAGTATCCAGCGTCAGGCCGCTCTCTTAATTGAGAGGGGAGAAATTCCATCTCCCAACATCATTTCTGTTAACCATTCCCAGCCGTTTGATCCGGCAACATTCATCGGTGCTGGCTGGAAAATTGTTCCGGGTAGTCAGGACAAGCGCGCCCAGAGTATCACCGAGATTGATCTCTCTAAGGTCATCTTGGAGAACACGCTCAAGAAGAGCGAAAGCTTGGTCGATGGCGAAGTCCGACTGAAGCGACTACAGAAGATGAAGAAGCGGATCCATTTGGACCAGGATTGCTTCCGAGCCTTTTGGGAAAACCGCGATCGGCTGCCGAAAGAATTGAGGCAGTATGTCCTCACCTTCGACGGTGTCGTCCTGGAAAGCCCGGGCGGCCGCCGCTACGTGCTGGACCTCGACTGGTACGGCGG
>CAZMXZ010000041.1:0-4589 GCA_964570405.1 uncultured Candidatus Saccharibacteria bacterium
ATCAATCTCGGCCTCGGCCGCTCCGCCAAAGATAAACCGGCGGAAGCCCCGACTCTCGGGCGCTCCAGTGGATAAGTTGGCGATCTTAGCCGCCTCCTTTTGCCACTGCGCTAATGAGTAAATGAACAAGCAGCTGTCTAGGCCGCGGGTAATGACCACCTTCTTACCCAGCTCCCGACGAAAATTGGCTGGAATGGCAAGGCGTTTTTTGGTATCTAAAGAGTGCCGATATTCGCCAATTAGCATCTTTTCTTGGGTTAACTCCCTGTTTTGGCAGGGTGTGGATAAGTGGTGGACAAATACCCACTTTCTCCCACTACATTTCAACTATATACCACTCTCCTCCACCAGACAATACTCGTCAACCACCAAAACTCTTATCTTCTGTGGATAATTTTTAACTATTGACAAAATTATATTTTATTGCCATTGTATAAAAAGATTAACAAAGGAGGGCGTAAATAATGAGTTGGAAAATCTTGCTCCACGAATTATTTTGCGTTGATTACCACCTTGGCAAAAGTTGGGCGGGCATCAGTAAGATAAATACAAACTCTTCCATTAACTTGTTGGAAAAGGGTTATTGGAAAGGGAAACGGCCGGCCAATTGGAAAGAATTGGAAGCCTTTGCCAAAAAGTATCAACCGGCGCGTTGGTATCCACCTATTTTGGCCATTGACCCCCAAATTACAGAGACTCTGTTTGGTCCCGAGGCCGATGTTTACCAAACAATTGCTGGAACAGTTAAAAGATTGGAGGTCAATCCATTTTGGGGTTTGCCAACTGGCTCACTCGTGCTCTTTGTTGAGGAGGATCGAAATTGACCCGCGGAGCGTGCAGTGCCCTGCGGGATTTTTTATACCAAGAAAAAAGCCGCTCTTTTGCAGAGCGGCAACAAAACAAGCAAGACGGAAGATAATGGTTAGCCCTCAACTAAACCTGGCTGGAAGGCAAGAGCTTTCTCCAAGAACCGTTGGTGACTGGGAAAGAGCTCTTTTTGAGCCTCTTCCACTCTCATCCAGAACGGCGGCCCGGTCTCGTGCTCCTCACCAGGCTTGTCCCAGTCAAGGCAATCAGCCTCCGTGAGAGCATCTCCTCTGACGTCGTAAATCAAAAAAATGCATTTACGATGACTTGGATTTACCACAATTTCTCCGACCAGCTCAACATCTTGACTGGTGATGCGGTAACCAGTCTCCTGGCGCCACTCACGCAGTAGCGTTTCGACGGGGGTTTCTTCTCGCGCTTGGCAGCCACCGGGAAGGCGAAGCTCGATCCGATCTCCGGCTGTTTTGTTCCGATACCGGAATACCAGGACTCGTTTTCTTTCCTTTCTGTCTTCAGACAAGTACACGCCGACACTATAGTGTGCAGCGTTTTCGTTGCCCATTAGGGACCTCCAAAAGATAGTACCGTCAAGGACGATCTGTTTTTAGACTAGCATACTATATTGTATATGTCAACGCTAATCTTTTTTGGGTTTGAGGGTTGGGAAGTAGATGACCTCGCGGATGTTGGGGCAGTCGGTGACGAGCATTACCAAGCGATCAATCCCAATCCCTACCCCACCGGCGGGTGGCAGTCCGTATTCAAGCGCTTCTAAATAAACCTCGTCCGAGGGTGAGATTTCTCCCTCTCCAGCCTTCTTTTTTTTATCCTGCTCCTGGTAACGAGCCCGTTGATCAAGCGGGTCATTAAGCTCAGAAAAAGCGTTGACTATTTCCATTCCGGCAATCACTAGTTGGAAGCGATCGATCAGCTCCGGCTTATCTTCCCGACGCTTGGCAAAAGGATTAAAGGCCACCGGGTAGTCCACAATAAAGGTCGGCTGGGTCAGTTTGGGTCGGCAAAGTTTTTTATAAATATTATCTAGGATTTTTTCACCAGCTTCACTGACGTCTGGCTTAATTCCCAATTTGTTAACTTCTTTTTCTATCTCGGCCCGCGATAAACTAAATGGATTTTTAAGCGGCGTAAAGCGCTCCAATAAGTCTTGGTATGTCGTTACATCAAACGGCCGTTCCAAATCAATCTTAATCTTTTGATAAATTAGATCTTTGTCTTCGAGCGTCTCCCCCACCACTGTGCGGACCAACTCCTCCACAAATTTTCTTTGCCTTTCGGCATCACTGTAAGCCTCGTAGAACTCCAGCATTGTAAACTCTGGGTTATGAGTCACATCTACTCCCTCATTGCGAAAGTTGCGACCGATCTCATAGACTTTATTAAAACCACCGATCAACATTTGTTTAAGATAAAGCTCGGGTGCCACCCGCAAATAAAGATCAATATCTAAGGCATCCAGATGAGTGGCAAACGGTTTGGCTGTGGCGCCGCCAGCCAGTGTTTGCAAGACTGGTGTTTCCACCTCCACAAAATCATGATGATCCAAAAAATTACGGAGCTGACTAATTAATTTTGCCCGCAGTCTAAACCGCTTACCAACCGTCTCATCCATGAGCGAATCGAGGTAACGATGACGAAAGCGCTCTTCCACATCCTTGAGACCGTGCCACTGGTCGGGCAGGGGCCGAAGGGCTTTGGCTAACATTTGCCAATTACTAGCCTCCAAACTCGGTTGGCCAGTTTTGCTCGGCGCGAGCGAGCCGGTGGCCGAGATTACATCACCTAAATCCACCACTTCGGCAAATAATTTAAAACCGTCTGGATTTGACGCCTCATGGTAAATAACTTGAAAGCGCGCCGTCCCATCATCCAGATCAAAAAAAATAATCGCCCCTTGATGACGGAGGCGCATAATCCGACCGCCGATCGTCACAGGCTTTTTATCCCCTGACCAGGCCGTAAAATTTTTATTAATCGTCGCCAGATCAGCCGTTAAGTCAGACCTAATTGGGTACAAACTTTGACCGGTCGCCTTTAGGCGATCCAATTTTTTCAACCGCTCGGCGCGTAACTCTTCGAGCGAGGCCATATTCCTCTATTTTAGCGCTTTGATTTTATAAACCAAATTTTCGCCCTTGGGCGTGCGGACGGTCACCTCATCACCCTTTTTGTGGCCAAGGAGAGCGGCACCCAGTGGCGAGAGGTGGGAAACAAGACCGCGGGCAACATCGGCCTCCTCGGAACCAACAATAGTAACGTCTTGTTCACCCCCATCGGGCTTTTTAATTGAGAGCATCGAGCCAACCTCGACTGCCAAACTGTGGTGAGCACTGACGATCTTGGCTCGTTTTAAAATGTCTTCGAGACTGGCAATCCGATCCTCGGTATCGGCCTGACGATCGCGGGCCTCATGGTACTCGGCATTTTCCGACAAGTCGCCTAGTGATTTGGAAAACTCCAATTGCTCGGCAATTTCTTTTCGCGCGCGAGTTTTTAAGTCCACCAACTCCGTTTGGAGGGCGTTGTATTTTTCTTCCGACAAATAAACGGGGGTGTCTAATTCGGCCATGTTGGGAAGAGTATAATCTATTTTTTTATTACCGTCTAGTGGAGATAGTTAGGCGCATTTTGCCCCAGTGATTGGATCAGGCGCGAATAAACAAAAGCTGAGCCCACGTTGTTGGTGGAGGGACCCGCCTCCATCACCACGGCAATGGCATAGTGTGGATCTTGATAGGGCCAAAAGCCGATCACCCAGGAGTTAACCTTTTTCTTGAACACACCAATCTCGGCCGTCCCCGTTTTAGCGGCTAGTTCCACCTCGCCAGTATTGATCGCCTTGCTCAAACCATCGGTCACGGCTTGACGCATGCCCTCACGCACAATGGCGAGATTAGATGTGAGAATTGGGAGGTGGATAGCTGAAGATGGGAAAGGAGAAGTGGACGTGGCTTGCTTTAAGATAGTAGGGGTGAGCAAGTAACCACCGTTAGCAATAGCGGCCGTGGACCGGACCATTTGGAGTGGCGTCACTTGGATGCCATACTGACCGATGGCGGTGTGGTAGGTATCGCCAATCCGCCAGGCCGGGTCATCAGGAAAATTTTTGGCCTTCCAGGCTGGCGTGGGAATGGTACCGGCCGCTTCGCCCGGCAGTTCGATCCCCGACTTTTGGCTTAAGCCAAACATTTGAAAATATTTGGCTAAGCGATCAATTCCCAAACCGATTTGACCCGGGTAACCACCACCGACTTCATAAAAATAAACGTCCGAAGACCAGGCTAGAGCCCCTCTTATATCCATCCAACCATTGGCTCGCCAGTCCTTAAAAATTGAGGGGGTTTTGGGATCATAAGGATTAGGAACCGAAATTGAGCCAGTGCTCAAAATCTTTTTCTCTGGTGTAATTACGCCCTCATTTAAAGCGGCGCTGGCCACCACCGTTTTAATGGTCGAGCCGGAGGAGTAGAGACCGCTGATTGCCCGATTCAAAAAAGGATTACGATGATCATTTTGCCAGGCCCGAATAGCGGCGGTGCTCGAGGCTCCTGGCAAAAGTTTGGCTGGTTCAAACTCGGGGTAATTAGCTAGGGCCACAATTTCGCCGGTGTGCACATCCATCACGACGGCCGCTCCCCCGCTAAATTTTTGTTCCTCCACTAAATTAGCCAGGGCCTGGTAGAGTGGCGCCTCCACTTGGACATCAATACTCAAACTAATGTCGGCTCCTTTTTGCGGTTGCT
>CAZMXZ010000042.1:0-4542 GCA_964570405.1 uncultured Candidatus Saccharibacteria bacterium
CAGTTTACGTGACCGCGTCAGAAGTTATTTTGCCAAAGATTTAAGTCTTACCCGTGGCCCAAAGATCGAGAAGATGGTGAGCGAAGTAACAAAGGTCAAGTGGCAAGTAACAAGATCAGTCCTAGAGGCCCTGATTCTTGAAGCTAATCTGATCAAAAAATATCAGCCCCATCGTAATACTGATGGCAAGGACGATAAAAGTTTTAACTTTGTCGTTTTCACCAATGAAGATTTTCCAATCATAAAAACAGTTCGGGGTAAGGATCTACTTTCTAATAAGCTAGTCCCTATAAGCTATAAGCTAACTTATGGACCTTATCCTCATGGTGGCGAACTTAAAGAAGCGCTCAAGATTATCCGCCGAATCTTTCCTTATCGGGACGAAAAATGCTTAATCAGCAAAAATAAACCATGCTTTAACTATCAGATTGGCCTTTGCCCCGGGACTTGTGTCGGAGTAATTAGCAAAAAAGATTATGCCAAGGTCATCCGCAGTCTTAAATTATTGTTTGAAGGTAAGATTGATAAGTTGATCAAAGTTTTAACGCGGCATATGCAGAGGCTGGCCAAAGAGCTGAAGTTTGAAGAAGCCGGAGAATTCAAAAAAAAGATTTTTGCTCTCCAACACATTCAGGACGTGGCCTTGCTGAAAAGGTCCTTCGACAAAGCTCAGGACAAATCTCATAAAAATTTGAGATTTGAGGCCTATGACGTGGCTCATTTGAGTGGGCAAAATGTAGTGGGCGTGATGGTAGTGCTGGAAAATGGCGAATTAAAGAAGGCTGACTACAGAAAATTTAAACTCCACCATTCGGGTGATACGGCTAATTTGAAAGAAATTTTAGAGCGACGGTTCAAGCATCGAGATTGGGCTAACCCAGATCTAATCGTAGTTGATGGCAGTACCGCTCAAATAAACGTGGCAAAAAAGGTTTTGGCTCAAAACCAGCGGAGTATCCCCGTTGTGGCCGTGACCAAGGATGAGCGTCACCGGGCTCGGGAAGTTAAGGGGGCAAGCGAGATTGTGCGGGACTATCATAATGACATCATCAATCTTAATGCCGAGGCTCATCGCTATGCCATCGCTTTCCATCGCCGTCGCCGCAGTTTATAATTATTTTAATGTTTGTGATCGCTATTTTGGGCGCCGGCCTACTCTTGGTTGGTTTTGGTTTAGGACTCCTATTCCAACACAGTCGAGGTCGGGTGAACATTTTGATCCAAGAGGCCAATCTTAAATCTAAGGAGTTGAGTGAGCTCCAAGCTTTTAATTCTAAACTGGAGGCCAATGCTCGGGTAATGAAAGCCAAAGAAATTGAGTTAGTTCAAGCCAACAAACGTCTAGAAAGTTTGGAGCAGGCCAAATCCAAATTTATTACCGTCACCACTCACCAACTCCGGACTCCGCTCTCGGCCATTAAATGGACTTTTGATATGTTGATGAATGGTCACTTGGGGGTTGTCTCACCCGAGCAAAAGGAGTTTGTGACCAAGGCCTATGCCAGTACCGAGCGGGTGATCAAAATTGTTAATGAGCTACTTAATCTTGACCACATCGAGGCCGAGCAATCGGTCTACAATTTTGCTCCGCTCTCCTTACCCGAGTTGGTCCAAACAGTAGTTTTTGAGTTTTCTAACCAAGCCGCCAGTCGTCAAATCAGACTTGATTATCAACCACCAACTGGCAACTTACCACTCCTCGTGGGTGATCAGAGCAAGCTCCACATGGTGGTGGAAAATTTGATTGATAACGCCATTAAATATAGTCATAGTGGCGGTAGTGTCAAAATTAGGATTCTTGATCAAGGTCTAAATTCAGCTAAACCGGCCATAGAATTAACAGTGGCTGATCGGGGGATTGGGATTAGTTCGGCTGATCAGACTAAAATTTTCCAAAAATTCTTTCGAGCAGCCAACGCGGTTGGGGCTGTACCCGATGGCTCGGGTCTGGGACTCTACATTGGCCGAGACATTGTGGCTAAGCATGGGGGGAGCCTCTGGTTTGAGAGTGGCCCCGAGGCAGGGACGGTTTTCCACTTGAGCTTGCCCTTGCAGCCGCCGCCTGTGGTAAAATAGATTAAATGCCGAAGACTAAAAAAATACTCCTAGTCGAAGATGAGGAATTTTTGCGTTCCATCACGGCCAAACGATTGGAAAAGGAGGGTTACCAAATTGTCGTGGCCGGTGATGGCCAAGCGGCACTAGATATGGCCGCTAGCGAGCAGCCTGACTTGATATTACTCGACCTGCTTCTCCCCGTTATCAACGGTTTTGATGTCCTGGCCAAGCTCAAGGCTGATCCTAATGTTAAGCACATCCCAGTGATTGTTTTTTCCAACCTCGGCCAGCGCGAGGATGTGGTTAAGGCCAAAAATTCCGGCGCTCAAGATTATTTAGTCAAAGCCAACTTTACCCTCGATGATGTAGCGGCTAAAGTTGCCGACGTTTTGTCTAAAACCTAATTGCTATAACCTAAAGTCTAGTCTATGCCTAAACTCCGAGTAGCTGTCATGCGCGGGGGACCGAGTGCCGAGTACCCCGTCTCACTTAAAAGTGGGGAGCAGGTCCTCTTAGCTTTGGAGCCCAAATATCAACCGGTTGATATTTGGGTCAGTAAGAGTGGTGAGTGGAATTATCGCGGGGAAGAGTTGGATTGGCATGATCTACCGGATCTGGCTGATGTTGTTTTTAATGCTTTACACGGTCCCTACGGTGAGGATGGCGAGTTGACGAGTGAGCTGGAGGCTATTGGTTTGCCTTACACCGGTTCGGCTGCCTGGCCGCTCCAACAATCATTAAATAAAAAAACTGCTAAAGAAAAAGTGGGGGCAGCTGGTTTATTGATACCAAAAGATAGTTTAGGCCCGACCGATCCTGACGAAATTTTTAAGTCAATGCCGCCTCCCTGGATTGGCAAACCGCTAACTGGGGGGTCAAGTTTGGGAGTAGAACTAATCCCAACCTATCCTCATCTCCAAACCTATCTCGCTAGTCGTCAGTCGGCTGGTGAGCCAAGTTTTGTTGAACAATATATTAAAGGACGGGAAGTTAGTTGCGCCGTCATCCGTGATTTTCGGGGGCAAGCACTTTATACCTTGCCGCCGGTAGAGATTAGGCGGGGCCCTAACCAGCCCTTTGATTATGAGGCTAAGTATGGTGAGCGGTTTGATCAGCGTCATCGCTTGTGTCCGGCCCCACTGACCGAGGCTGAAAGAGCCACCATCCAGGATGCGGCCCTCTTGGTGCACAAAACTTTGGGTCTGGGTGACTACTCAATGAGTGATTTTATGCTCACGCCACGTGGCCTCTATTTTATTGAGGTCAATGCCTTGCCTGGTTTAACCGAGCGCTCACTCTTGCCCCAATCACTCAAGGCGGTCGGAGCAACAATGCCCCAACTAGTGGATCATATTATAAATTTAGCGATTAATCGCGTTAGAAATTAAGTTATGAAAAAACTGCTAATTATTTTAGGTTTGGTTTTAGTAGGAGCCGGAGTTTGGGGAATGATTTTTACCTACCAGAACGTCGTGGCTCAAAAAATTGTGACACCGGACGATGCCAGCATCCCCGGCGTGCCAGTGCGCGGCCCTTTGACCCTTAAAGTGCAAGCCGATATCATCCAAACTCATATGCTCAAAATGACGGGGGGTAAAACTTATGCCGAGATGCCGCGCCAGATCCCTAAACTTGATGCTAGTGGCAAAGAAGTTGTTGGTGGAGATGGGAAGCTTGTTATGGTGGCCAACGCAACACGCGACACGTGGATTACAGCCATAACTTTGATCACCGCTCTAAATCTTGGACTAATCGCCTACGCTTTTTCGGCGCTGGCTCTCGTCAATGGATTAGTTTTTGTTTTGCTTGGCCTGAAACGGTAATTAATTTATAGGATGCGGTACGGAGTGATTTTAATTGAGGTCAACAACTGGTTAAAAAAATTGACCCCGTTGGCATAAAGCCTTCGGGGTCGTGCGAAAGGAGGTGAGCCAATTAGGCTCGCAGTTGCACCCGCGTTGGGCGCCAGGAGTATCCGAGGACGATGCCGTTGTCGACGGGAGTCGGTGGACGTCTTTGCTCGTCGCGTTCGTATCTGTCCAAATAGGTGGATATACCGGTCACCAGGCTGATATCCGGGATACTGCGGTCAGCCGCGAGGGCGCTCTCGGCGTCCGCGGTCAGAACGTGCTGCCCTAGATTATCAACCAAAGCGATTTGCTGGTTGGAACCAGCGGTCGCCGGGGGCGAACTGTCGCTACTGGCCGACAAGGCGGCCAATGGCGCGGTCACCAAGAAAGTGATGGCCAAAATGGCCATAATAAACTTCATGGTTACTACCTCCTGTTTTTTATTGTCAAATAGGGTTTTTGCCCGTATCTGATCTATTTGATAGTATAGATTATTGATCTAAAAATGTCAAACAATTACGGGCTGGGGATAAAAATGTGTTAAGATCTTAATGTTTTTGGGCCCTTAGCTTAGTTGGTAGAGCGCCACATTTGCAATGTGGAGGTCGCCGGTTCGACTCCGGCAGGGTCCACC
>CAZMXZ010000043.1:0-4424 GCA_964570405.1 uncultured Candidatus Saccharibacteria bacterium
ATTTTATTGTTCCATCACGTCTGCAACCGGGGAAATTCTTTGCCTTGCCTCAAGCTCCCCAACAGTATAAGCAATTACTGATGATCTCTGGCTTTGAACGTTATTACCAAATTGCTCACGCCCTGCGAGATGAAGATTTACGAGGTGATCGTCAGTTTGAGCACACTCAAATTGACTTGGAGATGTCGTTTGTTACCGAGCGGGATGTTTTAGACATGGTCGAGGGGATGATGATTCATATTACCGAGTCCTGTGGGAAAAAAATCTGGAAAAAGCCCTTCCCAGTTTTTACTCATGCTGAGGCAATCGAAAAATTTGGAGCCGACAAGTTTGATCTGCGAGAAGAAAAGGATCTCAACGTGATGGCTTTTGCCTGGGTCGTCGATTTCCCACTTTTTGAGAAGGATGATGTATTAGGTCAACTTACTTTTGCTCACAATCCTTTCTCGGCACCCAAACCAAACGACGTTGAAAAATTAATGCGCGGTGAGGACCTTGCTAGTTTGCATGCTCAGCAATATGATTTGGTTTGCAATGGTTTTGAGTTAGCCTCTGGCGGTGTGAGAATTTCCAAACCAGAGGTCCAGAAAAAAGTTTTTGAAATTATGGGTTTGACCCCAGAGCAAACGCAGGAACGTTTTGGGCATTTGCTGGAGGCCTACCACTATGGGGCGCCACCGCACGCTGGGATGGCCCCTGGTCTTGATCGTTTGGTAATGCTCCTGGCTGGCGAGTCAGTCATTAGCGAAGTAATCGCTTTTCCTAAAACCCGTGGTGGCCGCGACCCAATGATGGGCGCCCCCTCGACGGTTGATAAAAAGCAACTCGACGAACTTGGGCTTGGGCTGAAAAGGATTGACAAAAAAAATAAATAATTCTATATTCTTTTAAGCCGTTCATTCTACCCAAGAGAGGAAAAAATAAGTGAAGTTAATGATCATCGTGGCAGTCGTTTATCTGACCGCCCTGGTTCTTTTTTACGTTTGGGCACGTAAACTAAACCGTTGCCCTAAGTGTAGCAGTTGGGACAACACAATCTCAAGAAAAGAAACTGGCTCATGAGGAAGACGTCGGTGGTATACTCCAGATAGGACCGTACTATGTGTTGATTGAGACTCGTACTTGCGACAAATGCGGTACGATCATCTGTTCCGACTGCGTCGCTACCGAGCCCTATCTACTGCCCGAATAGTTAGAAATTTAGCTTGCCTATCCTTAAAAGGGGTAGGCCATTTTTTGTCCTAAACACATAGTCTTGGAAATATTCAAGTAATAGGCCATAATAAGTCTTGTATGGATAGTTTTAAGTTTAAAACTGCTGATTTTGAGGGCCCACTGGAACTTTTGCTCCAGCTAATTGAGCAGCGTAAACTGGCCGTCAACCAGGTTTCGCTCGCTCAAGTAACGGACAATTATATTGCCTTTTTAGATCAGCAAACTGTCCGGGAGCCGGCGGCCTTAGCTCAATTTTTGGTCGTGGCCTCGACTCTGATTTTAATTAAATCCCTTTCGCTTCTACCGGGTTTTAAATTATCAGCTGAAGAAAAGGAGGAGATGACCGATCTCGAAACACGCTTGCGCTTGCTCCAATTGGTCCGCCACCAAGCCAAGTTTTTAAAGATCAAGTTTGGTACCCAGGTTAGTTTCCCGCGGGAGCCGGGCGTGACCCAGGTCGGGACTTTTGCTCCGGGTCAAAATATTACCCCGCTCAACCTCTTGGCTAAAGCCAAAAAATTAATTACCAGTTGGCCAGTGGAACCAAGTCTACCTCAGGTAGTGATGGAGAAGGTGATTAGCTTAGACGAGATGATCACTGGCCTAGCTAATCGCTTAACGGCAGCTCTGTCACTGACATTTAGCGACTTTGCTGGTCACTATAAAGATAACAAAAAAAATGTCATCGTCGGTTTTTTGAGTTTGCTCGAGCTGGTTAAACGCGGCAGCGTGGAGGTCAAGCAGAGCGGCTTGTTTGCCGATATTAATATGGCCAGTCGAGGCACGACTATTCCTTCCCTCTCAAAATGATCTTAGCTCTAAAAAATAAAATCGAGGCAGTTTTGTTTTACCACGGTGAGTCGATGAGCCAAAAGGAATTGGCTCGGTTACTGGTCGTCAAACCGAGCGAGATCAAATCGGCTTTGGCTGAATTAAAAACTGATTTGAACGAGCGGGGAATTATTTTGATAAGCAAAGATGATGAAGTTATGCTTGGGACTCATCCCGAGGCTGGGCCAATTATTGAGACCATGGTTAAGGAGGAGCTCAACAAAAGTTTGAGTGGTGGCGCGCTCGAAACTTTGGCTATTATTTTGTATGGGAGCCCCGTCACTCGGACCAAGATCGACTATCTTCGGGGCGTTAACTCCAGTTTTATTCTCCGTCAGCTCCAGATCCGCGGTTTGATCGAGCGCGACATTGACCCGGCCGATAGCCGGCGCTTTCTCTATCGACCAACCTTTGCCTTGCTAGGGCATCTCGGTCTAACTGAGACCTCTGAATTGCCAGATTATGAGGAGACGGTCAAAAGTTTATCGATTTTAAGTCAAAACTCTGATGCCACCGAATAGAGAGTTCCCCATTATTGTTGTAATTTTAGTGGCCACAACTTTTATTGCTTATGGTTTTTTGCTTCCCCGTCCGATCCCAGTTACAACTTACAATCCTTTCCCAAATTTACCCCTTGAAGCGCACGCCGCCATTGTTTTTGACCCTCTAACCAACAAAATTATTTTTGATAAGGAGGCAACCAGCTCTGCTCCCTTGGCCTCGCTGACTAAGTTAATGACCAGTTTGGTCGCTAGCAATAATTTGGCCACCAATTCGATCATTACTATCAGTCAGGCGGCGGCGGCCACCGAGGGGGATGATGGCCTAAAGGTTGGTGAAGAGTGGCGACGAGATGATCTGATCGACCTCACGCTGGTAACCTCATCCAATGATGGGGCCGTAGCCTTAGCCGAGGCCACCGAAGCCGCCACTGGTAAAAATTTTGTCACCCTGATGAATGAGGAGGCGGCAACGCTCGGCCTTAATCAAACTAGTTTCCAAAACCCGACCGGCCTTGATCAAAATGGACCCGGTGCTTATGGCTCGGCTCGCGATGTGGCCAGGCTGATTAATTATTTAGCGACTAGCAAGCCGCGGATCCTGGCTGCCACCAGTCAAAATCGGCTGATCCGCACTAGTTTGGAGGGTGGACATCATCTAGTGATCAATACCGATCCGCTCACGGCCTCCCTGGCTGGCTTACGAGCGTCAAAAACGGGATTGACCGACTTGGCCGGAGGTAATTTAGCTTTGATTGTTGATCTTGGTTTGCGGCAACCGGTTATTATTGTGGTTTTGGGCTCAAGTCAAGGGGGACGCTTCCGCGATGCCGCTCTCCTGGCAGACGCCGCCAGTCAAGCCCTTAATCAAACAAAATAATTATGATCATCGATGTGGTAAAAGTTCTCGGTCCGTCAGCGCTGGCCTTTTTTGTGGGCATTGGGATCACGCCTTTTTTGACTGACTACCTTTACAGTCATCAGATGTGGAAAAAACAAGTCGGCAAAAAAACTATTTTTGGTGAGGAAACAAAAATTTTTAATCAACTACACAAAGAAAAAGAAGTGGGGACGCCTCGGATGGGCGGGATCATCATTTGGGTCAGCACCGTCATCGTCACCCTGGGGATGTATTTAGTCAGCATCTGGTGGCCAACTGATCTCAATACCAAATTAAACTTTTTTAGCCGTAACCAAACGTGGTTACCTCTCTTTACTTTAGTTTTTGCCTCTTTAGTCGGATTGCTTGACGATCTGTATCAGGTATCTGATCACCCCGTTCGCGGGGGACGGGGATTACAGTTTCGATGGCGACTATTGACCGTCTTACTACTGGCCAGTGTGGGCGCCTGGTGGTTTTACACCAAATTAGGGCCAACTGTTTTTTGGCCCGGGCTAGGTGATGTCAATTTCGGCTTATGGTTTATCCCATTTTTTATTCTCACGATGATAGCCGTTTTCTCCTCGGGCGTTATCGATGGCCTTGATGGTCTCTCGGGTGGGGTGATGGCGATTATTTTCACCACTTACGCCGTCTTGGCCTTTTTCCAGCACCAGATCGACATCGCCACCTTTTGTGCCGTGATTGGGGGCGCCACGCTAGCCTTTTTGTGGTTTAACATTCCACCAGCTCGTTTTTACAATTCCGAGACGGGGATCTTGGGTCTCACCACTACCCTTACCGTAGTTGCCTTTTTAACCGATTCAGTTTTTACCTTACCGATCATTGCTTTCCCTTTGCTCTTAACATCACTCTCCGTCATCATCCAGTGGACAGCCAAATTGGGTTGGAAAAGAAAAGTATTTAAAGTGGCGCCCCTCCACCATCATTTTGAGGCGCTGGGTTGGCCCAGTTATAAGGTCGTTATGCGTTATTGG
>CAZMXZ010000044.1:0-4294 GCA_964570405.1 uncultured Candidatus Saccharibacteria bacterium
TCTAATAAAATAATAAGCGCCACCCAAGACAAGAAAAGCCAAAACATTATAAAGCGAACCAAGACTTTTTACGTACTCGACCAGGCGAGACGAATAAATATAGTGGGCTTGATTAGTCAAGAGCCAGGTGGCATAAGTGTAGTGATAGTGACGATAAACATAGTAAGAAACGACCGACACCGGCAACAATGTAATCAGCGCTGGCCCTAGGGCTTGAGCAAAAATCTTAGTTAGACGAGGCCAGGACTGATAAAACAAAACGACAGCAATTGGGATAACCGCCAAAAAAGCATACTCTTTAAACAAGCCACCAACGCCAATCGCTACCGCTGAGTAAATGACGAACTTATTTTGACCGGTCTCGAGATAACGCCAGGTGCCAGCAAGAGCCAGAAGATAAAAAAACCAGCCACCAATATCGAGCCAGTAATCCAGACCGAAGGAAATTAGAGCATAATTACTGGCCAAAAAAAGTCCGGCCAAAAAGGCCGTTGGCGAGCTTCTAAAAATCGCCAAAGTCAAGCGGTAAAAAATAATGTTTAAGCCAAAATAAAACAACACATTGAGGACCAGCCAGCCAACCAGGAGACTGCCGAAAACTTTCGTTAACAAAATTATTACGGCCAGACCTAAAATGGTCGTGATAATCCGGTTGGGAACAAAATTGGGCGTAACCGGCCCACCCTCCAAGACGGCCATGGTTTGAGCATAACCCAGTCCATCACCATCAATAATTGGCCGAAAGACATAGAGCGAAGTGAAACAAATCACCCCAAGCAGGAGGAGAAAAACCCAAAAAAATAATTTACTTTCTTGCCCCGCCATGCTTGAATTATACGATGAAAAAGCTCTCGATCATAATCCCCTGCTACAACGAAGTGGCCACGATTAAGCCACTCCTCCAAAAAGTCGCCGCCGTGGCCTACTCTGGCTGGCAAATGGAATTGGTGATCGTTGACGATGGCTCAACCGACGGGACGCGAGAAATTCTAAAACATTATGAGTCAAAATTTAAAGTCATCTACCACCAGACCAATCAAGGCAAAGGCAGTGCCGTAAAAACTGGCCTAGCCGCCGCTGCCGGCGACTACCGACTGATCCAAGATGCTGATCTGGAGTATGAACCAGCCGAGATACCAACACTGCTGGCTGCTGCTGAAAAAAATCCCGGAGCTGCCATCTATGGCTCCCGCAATCTCTACCATATCCCGCGGCGCGGAATGTATCTGCCGCGCTTTGGTGTTTGGCTCATTACCAAAGAGTTTAACTGGCTCTATGGCACCAAACTAACTGATCTTTGGACTTGTTATAAGCTCTTCCCCAGGAGCGCCACCAATCTTTTTGCTCCTGGCCACTTTGAGTCAGAGCTAATCTTCTCGGCCCGACTAATTAAAAATGGTTACCCAATTTTTGAAGTCCCAATTTCCCATCAACCCCGTAGCAAAGAGGCCGGTAAAAAAATCCGCTACCCTGATGGTCTCCGGGGTCTCTGGCAACTCTTGATCGAACGCGGGAAATAATTTTAGACCTGGGCAAATTTTTTGCCCGCCCAGAATTCTTGGATCGTGACCCGCAAGATTTCCCAACCGGTTTTAAGTGGTCGCATTTTTCGCTCGCCGCCGATCCGGGCCGGCTCATCCACCCCAATCTCGGTCACCTTAAGACCGGCTTTGGCAAACTGGATTGATTGCTGAACTGTCCAAGAGAGTCCCCTAGTGTTCATCGCTACTCGGTCATAGGCGCTCCGCCGATAAGCCCGAAAACCGACCAAAACATCTGTGTAGTGAGCCCCAAACAAAACATTAACCAAGGTGGTAAAAAACCAGTTGCCAAAGCGCGTTACGGGGTCATCATCATAACTCTTAGCCCCATCACGGTAGCGTGAGGCAATGACTAGATCATAACCTTCATTAATTTTGGCCAAGACGGCTGGAATTTTTTCTGGCATCGAACTGCCGTCCGGCGGAAATTCAATAATAATATCAGCTTGGATCAAAGGTATAACCTCTAAATAGCCAGCGCCGTAGCCCCGGCTTTGTTGGTGGTGGACACGGACACCCTGGGCCTGACAATACTCAACGGTACCATCGATCGAATTTAAATCAACGATGATTATTTCGTCAACAATTTTTCGATCGATTCGCGGCAGAACGGCCCGCAAGCCCTCAACTTCGTTAATGGTGGGAGCAACTAAAGCGACGGTCATATTAGTGATTCATACTAGCAGATTGACTTAATCGATTCAACCAGGTAGTCTAAAACCAGAACAGTTCGTTGTGAAATCTAGCAAAGGAGATCAGAGTATGAGTACGAAATATTCGGTCCTGATGGCCCAACCAAATTACGCCTACGGCCGAAACATCTTCGTCCCGTACTCGGTTGGCTCACTTCAGGCTTATGCTTTAACATTCCCGGAAATACGTGAAAATTTTCAGTTCCAACATCCACTCTTTTTGCGGACTGATCCAGTGACTGTGATTAAGAATATTGAAGAACCGGCAGTGGCTTGTTTTTCCTGCTACCTCTGGAACTGGGAATATAATCAAGCCTTAGCCGGGGCCATCAAAACGTCCTGGCCCAACTGCTTGATTATCTTCGGCGGGACTCAGGTCCCTCATGCTTCGACTGGGTTTTTCACCCAACATCCGTATGTGGACCTTCTGGTCCATCATGAAGGTGAGTTAACCTTTGTGGCGATCTTGCGCGAATTCCTCTCCAATCAGCCCGATTACAGCCAGATCATTGGGATCAGCCTGCGGGTGGAGGGTGACCAGACTCTCAAAACCGCACCGGCCCCCAGATTAAAGGGCGGGGATCTGGCGCGATTACCATCGCCCTATTTGGCGGGCATTTTTGATTATCTGCTCAAGCAGGGCTATATCCTCAATGCCAGTTACGAATCGGATCGAGGCTGCCCCTACCAGTGCACCTTCTGCGATTGGGGTGGTGTCAACTACTCTCAGCTCTATCGTTTTGAAGAGGGTCGATTACTGGAGGAGTTCGAGTGGTTTGGTCAACAGCGCGTGGAATATTTATTTAATTGTGATGCCAATTATGGCATCCTACCACGCGATTACGACCTAACGGTCAAAATGCTAGCCATTCGGGCTAAGCACGGCGGCTATCCACTCAAGTTCCGGATGTGCACGGCCAAGAAGTCGGACGAGAAGATCTTCCAGATCGCTAAGATGTTGCACGATGCCGGCATGAGCAAAGGGGCGACCCTCTCGTTCCAAAGCATGGACGAGACAACACTCAATATCGTCAAGCGCAAAAACATCGGTCTGGACGTTTTCCATAAATTGATGGGGCGTTACCGGCAAGCTGGTATTCCGACTTACACCGAGCTAATTATGGGTATGCCGGGCGAAACCTACCAGTCAACCAAGACTGGTATCGACAAGTTGATCGACGGTCAACCCCTCGACGTCAACATCTTTGCCTACGTTTGCGGGATGTTGCTGAACTCGGAGATGAGCAAACCAGAGTACGTGGCAGCTAATGGCATCAAGGCCGTTCGCATGCCGATCCTCTTGGCCCACAGCACGCCGGAGCCTGAGTCGCTGACGGAATACCAGGAGGTAGTGGTCGAAACATCGACCATGTCGAACGCTGACTGGAAACGGACCTACCTCTTTTATTGGGCGATCCAGGCCTTTCATTGCCTGGGACTGTTACCGCATGTGGCGGTAGTCTTCCATCAGCAGTTTGGTCTGCGTTATAGCGAGTTCTACGAGCGACTACTTGAACATTTTTCTCTCCGGCCAAACACGGCCGTCGGCGAACAAATTGCTCAAGTCAGACGTCTGGTTGACTCGGCCATGACGGGGGGACGCTTAGACCTGGTCTTGCCAGAATTTGGTAACATCTATTGGCCGCTGGAAGAAGCCAGCTTCCTCCAGTTGGTGACCAAGAAGACAAGCTTCTACGAGGAGATCAGATCGTTCCTTGACCTCTTGGCCGAAGCCATGAGCCAGACAATCGATCCTAAGCTCCTCGACGATCTGGTGCTCTACCAGAAGTCAGTGGTTAAAGATCCTTACACCTCGGCCGTCTCGATCGATCTAGACTACGATCTCCACGACTACTTCGGCCAGAGCATTGACTCAGCGCCCCAACTAATCTCTCGACCGACCAAGCTTAACATCAAGGCCGATCACGAATTTCGGGACTTGGAAGACTTTGCTCAGCGAGGCATCTGGTACGCCCGCAAGGGTGGACGACTCCACCACGCTAACATCGCCAAGGAATCAATTGTCACCGAACCGGTGATTGCCCAGACAGCACCTTAGCT
>CAZMXZ010000045.1:0-4171 GCA_964570405.1 uncultured Candidatus Saccharibacteria bacterium
TGGCTTTGGCCGAGGCTGGTAACTGTCTCTTTAGCTTCGTTCTTGGTCCCAACCAAAATGAGTTGGCCACCCTCCCGACCAACCGATTGCAAAAAGTCCTTGGCGGTCTCGAGGGAAACAGTCGTCTTCTCGAGATCAATGATAGCCGTTTTATTTTTAAAACCAAAAATATAATCTTTGGTTGAGGGGTGACGGCGGGCCCGCGAATAACCAAAATGAGCCCCGAGTTTAAAGAGCTCGCGGACCAAACCATCTTTATTAACCTCTTTTATATCTGGCATACGGCTCAAAGTTTAGCAGAAGCATTGGCTGATTGCAAACTCTCTAAGATTGGTCCGATCTCACCGGCCCAAATCCGCTCCAAGCCATGCCAGGACTTTTTTATCCGATGATCAGTCAATCGATCTTGGAGGACGTTGTAGGTTCGAATCTTCTCCGATCGATCGCCGGTGCCAATTTGATTTTGCCGCTGACTCCTAGCACTGGCTTGATTTTTTTCTTCCTCGGCTATTTGCAGTTTGGCCCCCAAGATCTCGAGGGCTCGCTCTTTGTTGCGGGCCTGACTCCGTTCGTTTTGGGACCGGACGACTAGACCTGATGGCCGGTGCAATATCCGCACTGCCGTCTCAACTTTATTAACATTTTGACCGCCCGCGCCGCCGGAGCGAGAAAAAGTAATCTCCAAATCGGCCGGATTAATTTTAAAATCAGTTTTGGCCGAGAGAGGTAAAATTGCCACCGTCGCCGTTGAGGTATGGACCCGGCCTTGCTTCTCCGTTGCTGGTACCCGCTGGATCCGATGGACCCCGCTCTCAAAGCGTAGCGCCTGGTAAACACCACGACCCTTGATGCTAAAGATTGCCTCTTTATAGCCACCCAAATCGGAGCGTGATTCGTCAATCAAACTAAAGTTCCAACCCTGGCTGGCGGCATAGCGACCATACATCTCGGCCAAGTCATGAGCAAAAAGAGTCGACTCCTCGCCGCCGGCACCAGCCCGTAATTCCAATAAAACTTCGTTACCACTGGCTTGACTCGTCACTGATTTTTCGATCAAAATTTGCTCCGCTTGCTCGATCAATATTTTTTGTTGCTCCGATAAGGTTTTTATTTCCTCCTCGGCTAATTCCTTGACTGACTCGTCACTCTTGATCCAATCGGTTAGCTCCTTGATCCGGGCATCCAAGCGATCATATTCGGCCACTAAATAAGCCGTCTTAGGATTTTGCCTAATTTCTTCATTCATAAATAAAAATCGTTAAGACTTTTTTGTTTTAGCTTTCGCGGCTCGGCGCTTAAACTTCTCCACCCGGCCGGCGGTATCTAAAACTTTTTCTTGCCCGGTAAAGAAGGGGTGGCAAGCACTGCAAATTTCTACCTTAATTTTTTCTTTTGTCGAACCAACGGTAAAAGTATTGCCGCAGGCACAAGTGACAACGGCTTTGGGGTAATAAACGGGGTGGATATCAGTTTTCATCCTCCGCAGTTTAACAGAGAGTTACAGATTTTGCAAGGTGTCGATTTGGTGCTGGTAACCGCTAGCAATGGCCATCACCGAGTTAGCATAGCTCTGACCGGCCGTCGCCCAGCGCCCGCCAGCATAATATTTGGCTGCCGCTTTTTGCTCAGCGCTATAACCACCATTACTGGCGCCCAAATCTTCCAAGAGCAAGGAGGAAGCGGCAAAGGCATCTTGGGGCGCCCAGGGATTAGGCGGATTATTACCAGTCAAGGCACTGATTCGATCTTTAAACAACAGCCAGGTCGAGGGAATAAATTGGGCTGGCCCCATGGCGCCGCCCCACCCGCCGCCTTGCGGGCAAGAGAGTGGAACAGTATTTGGATCAAGCCCTAACTCTTTAACAATCTGGAGGAAGGGACCATCATCACGGCCCGGTTTCATAATACTTTGCCAGCTCTTGCTTGGCGGATCACCGGACCGGTTGCAGGTGCCAACATTATTGCCCAAGTTTGACTCTTGGGTCACGATGGCGAGGAGGAAGGCCGGCCGGATCCCGGTCTTGGGCTGAAGGGCTTTAGCCAAGTCATAGGCCTGACCAAAGGAGATGCTCGTGGCACCCTGGAGCCGGAATAGGGCACTCCGGATGGCGGCCCGTTCTGATTCTTTTTGGGCTAAAACACTTTTGTAGGTAGCTTCGGTATTTTTGCTGGCCTTCAACAAAACCTGTTTATCTTTTTCGATCTGGGCAATCCGATTATTCTCCTCTTCAATCTTTTTTTTAGCATCCTCCTCGGCTGATTGTTTTTTTTCTAGCACATTTTTTTCCGACTCAGTTTGAGTCCGGGTATCACGCAAAGTGGTAAAAGACTGGTGCATGGCCTCTTGTAAAGAATTAAAAGAGTTGAGATCGGCCAGGATGGAAGAGAGATCATCATCGGCAAACGTTACTTCAAGGAGAGTAACATCATCCAATTGCCGCGTCTTGCGTAAGAGCTCGGCTAGTGATTCCTCCTCATTGGTTAAACGATGACCAAGGACAACGATAGTGTCTTGCTTTTTTCCAATATCACTCCCCAACTGCTGGATCTGGATTTGCTTTTGTTTAATGATCAGTTTGGCCTGATTAATTTGGTAGGTCAAAATATCGATATCGCGCTGAATCGTGGCCGTCTCTTTTTGTTTGGCCTGGAGTAGAGCCGTTTGGTCAGCAATTTCTTGCTCGACTTGATTAAGCTCCGCCTGGAGAGCGGCCTGGCGGGTGGCCGTATCGGCAGTAGCTTGAGCCAAAGTTAAAGTCGGGCTCGCTAGAAGCAAGAACCACAAAAAAAAGCCTAGGCTTAAAGTTGACCACTTTGGCATAGACTTATTTTAGCAGAAAACTATTTATCTTTCTTTTCTGATTTTTCAGGCGCCTTAGTCTCGGTCGTAGCTTCAGCCTCCTCAGGCTCTTCGCCTTCTTTGGCCTCCTTACCTTTCTTCTCCACTTCAATCTGAGTAATATCAAACGGTACTTCTTCCTCTTTAACCTCTTCACCGCCCAGATTGATCAAAACGGCCACTTCTTCGGCACTGGTCACCAAAGTAACATCAGGCGGTAGTTTAATATCAGCCACCGTCAAACGACTCTCAAGTGTGTTTAGGCCACTCACATCAAGAGTCAACTCATGGGGCAAGTGGCGCGGCAACGCCTCGACTTCCACTTCGTGCAAAACTTGGACCAGGTTGGCCCCCAACTCTTTGATCGCCGGGGCCACGCCAGTTAAGGTTAACGCTACCGCGACTTGGACGGGCTTGTTGGCCTCGACGGCATAAAAGTCGGCATGCAGGGGCTCACCGCTGACGGGGTGGTAGGCCACATCGTGGATCAGGGCCTCAAAGTTGCCACCATCAGTCTCGAGAGTTACGACGGAAGATTCGCCGGCCTGCTTTAATATTTTTTTAAAATTTTTGGCGTCAACAAAAAGGGATTGGTTTTTGGCCTTGGCGCCATAAATTACCACTGGCAACTGGCCCTCTTTCCTAGGGGCTTTTAGTTGTTTGCCAAAAATTTCTCGCTTATCAGCCTTTAATTTGAGCATAGACGCCTGTTAGTCTAAAGGAAATAGACTAAAAAGACAAGCTACCGACCGTAGAGTTCGGTATGGGTGCCAATTTTTAAGAAAATTAATCTTTCTTCTTGTCTGGTATAAACTGCCCGCCAGTTGCCAGTCACATTGATGCTTCGGCAATCAGCCAGCTCACCCTGGAGGCTGTGGTCATTGAGCAATGGATTTTGCGGATCAACCAAAAACAATTTTAGCCGTCGCCGAAAGGCCAGTTTAATTTTGGCTGGGGCTTTTTTAAGTTGTTTTAAAAAACGGTGATGGTATTCAACCGACATTCTTTTTCAAATAAGCGATTGCCTCTTTCGTTGTCCGAAAGGCCGGAGAGAGATTGCGGCCCCTTTCCACATCCCGGAGAGCTTTTTTTAGTTCGAGAGCGACCAACGGACGCAAGGATTCAGTTGGTGTTAATCCAATCGTCACCTTGCCAGCCACAAACGATTGCG
Organism: uncultured Candidatus Saccharibacteria bacterium; assembly: GCA_964570405.1. GTDB lineage: Bacteria > Patescibacteriota > Minisyncoccia > Phycocordibacterales > XYD1-FULL-46-19 > CAZMXZ01. Next base: position 4,011 of record CAZMXZ010000045.1, read on the forward strand.
CTGCTGATTGGAAGAGATCACTCAAAGTAATCCCCTCCCGAGCCGCTCGTTTTTGAGCCGCTTTTTTGAGCTTTGGATCGATTTTAAAAACAATTTGAGTGGTCATAGTCCCAGTATATACTTTGTCTATACTATGTCAAGCGATTAAACAATTTGAGGTA
>CAZMXZ010000046.1:0-4168 GCA_964570405.1 uncultured Candidatus Saccharibacteria bacterium
GCTGCAAACAGGTGACCTGTCTCATTAGCTTTAGCTTTAATAATTAATTTTTGATCAGTTAATTTTTGGACCGCCTCTGCTACTTGGGCCTCCGCTTCGGTTTTGGCCTGGCTCACCGTGGCCGCATGCTTGTTGGCCAAGGCCAAGTTAGCGGGCGTGGCTAAAACGGCCAATTTTTTAGGTAATAACATATTTCGGGCCAAACCGTCAGCCACGTTCTTGATCTCGTATTTGCGACCCACCTTGGCCACGTCATGGAGTAAAACAATACGCATAGGGATTAGCAATTAGGGTTTAGAGGTTAAGCAATTGAATCGCTTTATCCAGCTGGGGATCGAGACCACTTTTAATCATTTCCGGCGTCCTTTCAATCGTGACTTCAGGTTCAAGGCCGCCCGTAGCTAAGGAGTGACCGAGTGGCGTCAGCCAGCGAGCAATTGTAATTTTTAAATCACTATCGCCCGCGATCGGTATTAGTTCTTGGACTGATCCTTTGCCAAAAGTTTTTTGGCCAAGGAGGGTTGCCACCTTAGTCTCATCGAGGGCTCCGGCCAAGATCTCGGCGGCCGAGGCCGTGCCTTGGTCAACCAAGATGATCATTTTAATCGGATGATTGGCAAAAATATTGTAGCCATAACTGCGGTAGGTTTTGTCATCAGTCTCGCCTCGGTGATCCTCCGTCACTACCGGCTGACCAGCCGGCAAAAACCAGCTAGCCATGTCAACGGCCGCCTCCAAATAGCCGCCAGGATTGCCTCGCAAGTCCAAAATTAATTTACTATCCTTACTTTCCACAAATTCCCGCAAAGCACCGCGGAAAAGTGAGGCCGATTGTTCAGAAAAGTTATGCAAGCTAATCAAAAATATTCCATTTGGCAACTTCTTGGTCTCTAGGGTTGGGATGTTGATCGTCTCACGTGTTAACTTAAAATCTAATTTAATGTTCTTCTCGCCCCGCTCGACGCTGATGGTCACGGTGGTGCCAATCTCGCCCCTAATTTTATCCACCGCTTGCTCCACCGGCCAGCCGGTGACATCAACCCCATCAATCTTAACAATCCGATCGCCTGGTAGAACTCCAGCTCGCGCTGCCGGCGTGCCCGGCAGGGGTGCTACCACCACAATGGCTGCATTTTTAACACCCAGTTCAATCCCCACCCCGCCAAAGTTACCTCGGATCTCATCTTCAAATTGCTTTTTTTCGGGCGGTGGTAAAAAGACGGTGTAAGGATCGCCCAGGGAGTTAACCAAACCACTAATGGCGCCTTCTACCTTAGTCTCGTTGGTGATGGTTGGAGGGGTCGAGCTGCCCTTGGAAACAGCATAAAATTTGTCATCAATTAATTTCCAAACTTGCCAAAAAGGCGTCATATCAACCGCCGGCGTGCTAGTACCATCAGCCACGGCAAAGGTTCCAGTGTGTGAGCCATAGTAGGCACCCAGACTAAAGGTGCCGCCCAAAACAACCGCCGCTGGCAAAATTATCGCCAGCCATTTAGACAAATTGCTTTTCATCCTGCCTATTATATAATTAAAATATGGTTAAGCAAATCCGTTATCGCGGTATTACTTGGATTGATCTTGAGTCGCCTGCTAAAGAGGAATTGGCCAATTTAGCCAAGACCTATGACCTCCACCCGGTAGTCATAAGCGAACTGGCCACGCCCTCGCCGGAGTCTAAATTGGATCTTTACGATGGTTACATTTACCTCGTTTTACGTCTCCCCCACTCCGAGATCCGCCGTGGGAGCAAGCCCCAAAGTGATGTGCGCGAAATTGATTTTGTTCTCGGCAAAGATTTTCTGCTTACGACCCATTACGAGTTGGTTGAAACAGTCGAGGAATTTGCCCAGATTTTTGAAGCCGATTTGGCCGGGCACAAAACTACCATCAACTTCCACGCCGGCTACTTACTCTATTATATTTTGCGCCGACTCTACCGCTCCCTCGGTGAGGATTTGACCTACATTAATGAACAACTAAAAAAAGCGGAGGCCAAAGTCTTTTCGGGCGAGGAGGAAAAGATTGTTGAGCGGTTAGCCGAGATCAATCGCTCTCTGCTCGACTTCCGCTGGGAGATTAAAAGTCATCACTCCGTCATTGCCGACTTGGTAAGTGCCGGCAAAGAGCTTTATGGCGAAAGTTTTGCCCACTATCTCGGCTCGATCAGTCACACCTACGATAAGGTCTGGCATATGCTCGAGAATAATCTCGATATTTTTGATGACCTGCGGGCCACCAATGAGTCACTCCTCTCGATCAAGACCAACGAGACGGTCAAACTGCTGACTGTCCTAGCCTTCATCTTTTTCCCTCTCACGATGATCACTGGCATTTTCAACATGAACACTAGTCTACCTTTTGTTGGCCAACCCAATGACTTTTTAATTGTTATTAGTTTGATGCTGATTACGACTCTGGTGATGTTTAGCATTGCCAAGCTCCGCCGATGGCTCTAAGGTTCTACAACACGCTCGGCCGAGCCAAACAAGATTTTATTCCCCTCTCGCCCGACCAAGTCAAAATATATACCTGCGGTCCAACCGTTTATGATTTTGCCCACCTAGGTAATTTTTTTGCCTACGTTTTTGCCGATCTATTAAAACGTACCTTGGGCTACAACAATTTTACCGTCAAACACGTTATGAACATCACCGACCTGGGAGATAAAACCATCCATGCCAGTCAAGAGAAAGGCCAGGACTTAAAAACTTTCACTCGCAGTTACGAGGAAAAGTTTTTCACCGACTGTGCCCAGCTAAACATCATTAGGCCTGATGTTATTTCTCGAGCCTCGGAAAACATCAAGCCAATGATTGATCTGGTAACTAAACTTTTAGACAGCGGCTATGCCTACCAAGCCGATGATGGAGTTTATTTTTCTATCGCCAAGGCTAAAAACTATGGTGCCCTGGCCAATCTTAGCGTCGCCTCAACCGCCGTTTCCCGGATCAAGAATGACGAATACGATAAAGACTCCCACCAGGATTTTGCCTTGTGGAAGTTTACCGTCCCTAATGATGGACCAAACTCCTGGCCCACTTCATTTGGGACCGGCCGACCCGGTTGGCACATTGAGTGTTCAGCCATGAGCATGCATGAACTGGGCGAGACTTTTGATATCCATACCGGTGGGATCGATCTCATCTTCCCCCATCACACCAATGAGATTGCTCAAAGTGAGGCGGCGACCGATAAGCCCTTTGTGCACTATTGGCTCCACTCCGGTCATGTTTTAGTTGATGGCCAAAAAATGAGTAAGTCGCTTGGCAATATTAAAATACTTTCCGACCTGCCCGTCTTGCCGCTCGCTTATCGCTATTGGCTCCTAACCGCTCACTACCGTCGGACGGTTAATTTGACTAACGAGGCTCTGACGTCTGCTCAAACTGCTTATGAAAAACTAAAAGACGTGGTGGCTACTGGTTTAAATCAAGCCGGCCAGGTTTTGCCGGAGTGGAAAGAAAAATTTATAAATTTGATTAACGATGATCTTAACACGCCCGAGGCTCTCGCTTTGATTTGGACTTTAGTTAAAGATTCAAGCATTAGCGCGCCAAATAAGACGGCAACAATATTAGACTTTGACCAAGTTCTCGGCCTTAAGCTTGAGGCTGTTACTCCCCCATCTCCCATCCCTGACAATATCCAAAAACTTGCTCAAGACCGAGAGGTTGCTCGTAAAGATGGCGACTGGGCCAAAGCGGACGAAATTAGAGCCCAAATCAAAGTCCTGGGCTACGAAGTTGACGACACTCCGCAAGGCCCCAAAATAACCAAAAGTTAATCCCCAAGTTGTTAAGACTTTAGGGGCTTGAGACGGTTGCAACCACTTTGTTGACAGGTTGAGGAGCGTGCTAAAATAAACTAATGCAGAGCATCTCCGTCAAAAGTTTGCGCGTCCCACCTAATGACCTGGCGGCCGAGCAAGCCCTCTTGGGCTCGATCATGATCAAGCCGACTGGTCTTAATGACGTGCTAGATCGCGTCCGGGCGGAAGATTTTTATTCGCAAAAGCATCGCTTGATCTTTGCCGCCATGCTCAAGTTGAGCGATAAAAATGAGCCCGTTGATTTGGTCTCGCTTACTTCCCTCCTCAAGGAGGGCGGGCAAATTGAGGCAGTTGGCGGGACCGGTTATTTGGCGGAGTTGGTGAGCTTAGTGCCCT
>CAZMXZ010000047.1:0-4144 GCA_964570405.1 uncultured Candidatus Saccharibacteria bacterium
CATTATGCCAACCCGCAAGCGCATCTTGAGACATTTCGCTCATTCTTCAGCCATTTTCAACTACTGAACTTGAACATTGCCATAACAGAAAAGTTTGCAGAAGTGCGTGCTCATCTTCGCCGACGGGGACAAATTATTTCTGATTTTGAATCGGGTCAGCCAATGACCAGATTATTAGAAGGTGACGTCGGTTCGGGCAAAACTCTGGTCGCTGCCGCCACGGCTCTTGTGATTGTAAACGCCGGCTTTGAAGTGGCCTACATGGCCCCGACCGAAATTTTGGCCAAACAACATTTTGAGTCTTTTATCAGTTATTTTAAACATCTAAATATCCAAATCGGATTAATAACGGGCTCTGGCTGTTACAAATTCCCATCAAAAATCTCACCGCTCTCATATACTCAAATCTCGCGCTCCCAACTCCTCAAATGGGTGGTAACGGGCCAAATCCCAATTGTGATTGGGACCCATGCCTTGATCCAAAAAACGGTTAAGTTTAAAAACCTGGCTTACGTTATTATTGACGAGCAACACCGGTTTGGCGTGATGCAGCGGTCTAAATTGGTCCGCAAACACGAACGCGTCCCGCATCTACTTAGTATGACGGCGACACCAATCCCTCGCACCCTAGCCTTAACTATTTATGGTGATCTCGATTTAACATTACTGGATGAAATGCCCGCCGGTCGCCGACCAATCATCACCGAGGTAGTAAGCGAGGGTCAGCGCGGCAAAGTCTATGAAAAAATTAGGACCGAGATAAAAAATGGCCGGCAAGCTTATGTGATCTGCCCACGGATTAACGAACCCGATCCAACTAAAGAGTTAGCCTTGCAAGTTAAGAGTGCCAAGAGTGAGCAAAAAATATTGCAAACCAAAATCTTCCCCGAACTGGAGATTGGACTAATTCACAGTAAAATGAAGACAACCGATAAAGACGAAGTGATGACCGATTTTGCGGCCGGGAAAATTGATATTTTGGTCGCCACCTCGGTGGTCGAGGTAGGCGTTAATGTGCCCAACGCTACTTTGATCGTGATCGAGGGCGCCGAGCGTTTTGGCCTGGCCCAACTCCATCAATTACGCGGCCGCGTTTTGCGTTCTAACCATCAAGCTTATTGCTTCCTCCTTACCACCTCCGGGAAAACCGCCGGTGAGCGGCTCAAAGCGATCGTCGTCGCCAAAAATGGTTTTGAGCTGGCCGAGATGGACCTCAAACTCCGTGGCGCCGGTAGTCTCTCTGGTGGTGCCCAGTGGGGTCTAACCGATGTGGGAATGGAAGCAATAAAAAACTTAAAATTGGTGGAGGCGGCTCGAGCCGAAGCGACCAATTTACTTAAAACTGATCCTGATCTAAAAAAGCATCCCCTAATTTCTGATCGTCTAACTAACCAAAAAACTAATATCCATCTTGAGTAATCGTAAATGGCCGGTCACTTTGGTCACAAACATTGCCCCCTTGCAGGCAAACAATAATTTTATACCTTCCACCATTGACCAGACCGCTTTCTGACTTGCCAACAACCCAATTATAAGTATCGCCGATTACGCCAGTAGCAATCGTGGCCGGAGCCATTTGGGCAATTAGGCAGGGAGGACTGCTCTCCAAACAGGCATAATAAGGAGCGATTTTAATATCATATAGTTGTTGGTAACCGCGGCAAGCGATACTAGTGGTGCAAATGAGGCTGGGCCCTGTCCAACTGATTGTTTGTGTTTGTCCGATAGTCCAATTTTCTCCCCCGTTAGGACTTACGACTTGGATTGATTGACCAGTAACAGAGCCGACGCTCACACTCAAACTGACACTAGAGGTCAATCCCTGTTCGTCTTGGACGTAAAAGACTGGGTGGTAAACACCGGCCGTGGCATAGGTGTGTTGGAATGTGGCAGTTTGAACAAAGATCCTTTGGGCGGCGACCACACCATAGGGCAAGGGTGCAACTATTGCTTCGTCACCCCAAACAACTGAATAAGTTAGACTACCGTTTTGGGGATCGTGAGACCGGACTGACCAGTTACCAGATTGATTAACATCAAGTGTAGTTGGGCCGGAAATTCCATCGATCACCGGCGCGTTAGGATTGCTCGGCAGGCAAGTTGAAGTCCGAATGTAGCCACGAGTAATTGGCCCAGCAAAACCTGTTTGGCTGATGCCGCTCGCGCCTTGGAAATTTTTTACCGCTTGCAAAGTTAGGGGGCCAAAGTAGCCCGTTGCGGCGACGTGCAAATAGCCACGCTCAATGAGGAGGGCTTGAAGCTGGGCCACAGCACTACCACGGAGACCGTAGTAGAGGTTAGTATTAAAGTCGTAGCAAATAACGGCGGCTTGGCTAGTAAAGGGAACCAAGGCGAAAACTAAAGCCAAGACAAAAATAAGCTTCTTCATATATACTAGAGACGTTCTGATCATAGTCCGTCTTACCACGATCCGTAGCTCAATGGTAGAGCAGTCGTCTTATACACGACCGGTTGTAGGTTCGAGTCCTACCGGATCGACAAACTTAAGTGATCGGTGGCACAATCAAAAGCTCGCCTTCGCCTTTTTCGATTTTCTTCGGTTTGATACCGTTTAGGATCAGCAATTTGTCAAAATCATCGCGCTCGAGTGTTTCTACCTTCATTAGTTCCTTCGTCATATTGTCGAGAGCTTTTTTGTGCAGCTTGAGAGTCGCCCGCGCCCGTTTAAGCGCCTCCGTCATCAGGTGAGAGACTTCGCTATCAATCAGAGCGGCCGTCGATTCAGAAGCGGTCTCCTCCTGCCAAGAGGGTGTGTTGCCAAAAGTTATTTTTGAGCCAACGGCGCCAAGAGCAATCGGACCCACCTTCTCGCTCATACCATACTTAGCCACCATGTCGCGGGCCAGAGCGGTGGCCACCTGGATGTCGTTACTGGCGCCGGTCGTCACATCATTAAAGATCATCTCCTCGGCACTGTAACCACCGAGAGAAACAACCAAATCATCCAAAAATTCTTTGCGGGACTGGAGACGCCGCTCCTCCAGCGGCAATTTAAGCGTGTAGCCAGCGGCGTGACCACGCGAGATGATTGAAACTTTGTGCACCGGATCAGCATACTCCAAAACCGAGGCTAGAATAGCGTGGCCCATCTCGTGGTAGGCGGTGATCTTTTTCTCTTTGGCCGAGAGGATGTGGCTGCGCCGCTCGGGCCCCAACATCACCTTTTCGATACTTCTTAATAAATCATACTGGGTGATTTTTTTACGATCTTCGCGAGCGGCTAAGATGGCCGCCTCATTCATCGCGTTGGCCAAGTCAGCACCAGTAAAGCCGGGGGTCCGCTCGGCAATGACGTGGAGATTAACATCCTCACCCATTAACTTTTTTACCGAGTGGATTTTTAAAATCTCTTCTCGATCTTTTAGATCAGGCTGATCAAGGACGACGCGGCGATCAAAGCGCCCGGGCCGGAGTAAGGCCGGGTCGAGGACATCGGGCCGATTGGTGGCCGCCATCACAATCAGCTTTTCGTTCGGCTCAAAGCCATCCATCTCAACGAGGATTTGGTTTAGAGTTTGTTCCCGCTCGTCGTTGCCGCCACCCATCCCGGAACCGCGGTGCCGGCCAATGGCATCAATCTCATCAATAAAAATGATCGAGGGGGCGGCCCGTTTGGCCAAGCGGAATAAGTCGCGAACCCGCGAGGCCCCGACGCCAACAAACATCTCCACAAATTCCGAACCAGAAAGATAGAAAAAGGGCACCTTGGCCTCTCCGGCCACGGCCCGAGCTAGAAGTGTCTTCCCCGTCCCAGGGGCGCCCATTAAGACGACACCCTTGGGAATGCGCGCTCCAATTTCCAAAAACTTTTTGGGATTTTTTAAGAAGTCGACGATCTCGAGTAACTCTTCCTTCGCTTCGCGGACACCGGCTACATCTTTAAAGGTTACTCGCTGGCTGGTATCGTTAGGATCAATCACCCGGGCCCGCGATTGACCAAAGGTAAAGGCTTGCATTGAGGCGCCTCGAACTTGGCGCGAAATAAACCAAAAAAGAATCAGGACAAAAATTATTGGCACCAAGAGGGGCAAGAGATTAAATAACCAAACATCCCAGCCACTCGGACTCTCAATCACAAGACTAGTAGTGGCGAGCTTTTCCTTAGACACGCCATAGTTGATTA
>CAZMXZ010000048.1:0-3719 GCA_964570405.1 uncultured Candidatus Saccharibacteria bacterium
TATTTTTCATATGCCCAAATATTTACTGGCGCCGCCAGTGGTTAAGGTGTCTAAAATTGTTTTAATGACTAAATAGCAAGCCAGGGTTAGGACCAAACCTAAAACGGCTGCCCCAAGGGCTGACTTTGCTTCTTCTCTTTTCTTTTCATTAGCGGCACTAGCCACAAACAAAATCCCTGACCAAACAATCACAATACCCGCTAGAGGCACGGCCACAAAAAAAATAATGAAGTGTAAAACCCGTCCGATCAGTGCAAACAAGTCACTCAATTGGCAACCAGTTGGATCGCTTTGACCACACTGGACCAGGCCACTACCGGGTACAGTTGTTTCGGCGATTGCTAATGGCGCCAAGGTAACGGCCAGCACCGCCAAAAAAATTACAGCGAATCTAATTTTGGGTAAATAGGTTTGCAAGTTGTTGCTCCGCTCGGGCCGTGGCTTGCTCGAGCGGTAATTGACCTAACGCTACTGATTGTAGCATAGATTGGAAAATACTTCGGCTGGCCGATGGGTCCGGATCCCACCAATCACGAGCCACCAGTGCCGCTCGGTAAAAAAGTTCTTGCCACTCGTCACTCGGATTAGTGGCGAGCAAATCACGACGCGCCGGCGGCAGTTGCAAACCCGCGGCGATCAGTCCTTCATACTTTTTGTTGGTTAGTGTGAGGAGGAGAGTAGCCGCCGCCACTTTTTTGGGTGAGTTTTTGCCCACGGCCAAGCCATAAATCCTAGCCAGGGTGAGCGGCGTATCAGCTGAGCTCCGCTGCGGCACCATCGCCACATCAAAGTTGAGGTTAGGATTTTTGGCCGTTAAGATTGGCCGAGCACTGGCAAAGTCAAGATGGAGAGCAAGGTGGTTGGCACTAAACCAGTCAGGGGCACTCGGGAGCGAGCGGTTCCAGGAGTAAGCCGCCTGATTAGGATTGGCAAACTGATTAAAAAAATTGATACTGGCATCAATCGGCTTAGTGGTCGGTAGGCCAAAGTCAGCCGTTAAGTTAGTCTGGTAGCGGTAGTCGGTATCACCCACTGGCACTCGGGTCACAATATTTTGACCACCCGTCGCTTGTAAGAAGAGGGTTAGGAAAATTTCTTTGGCCCGGGGGATATTGGAAAATTCGCCCAGGGCAATGGCGCTCTGATTAATTTTGCCCGTCGCTACATCAATTTTATTTAAACGGCTGACCAGGCTATTGGAGGGCGCAATTAACTCCGACCAATACTGGGGCGGCAAACTAATGCCAGCGCTGGACAGCAAATCGCGATTAAAATAGAGAACAAGAGGATCAATCACCAAGGGCAGGGCATCGGCTCCTGTTGGTGTTAAAAACAATTCCCCGCCTTGGGCAAAAGTTGATTTAAATTGCCGCTCGGAAAATTGGTCAAAGGCGACTGGAGCCAGTTTATTTTGATTTTTAAGTAACTGGTCAGATGGCAAAACAAAAATATCGGGCCCTTGACCGCTGGCTAATCCCTCCACCAAGTCCGACTCGTAACTAGCTGGATCTTTAGCCACATACGTTAAGTACCACTGGTCTTTAAACTCATCATTAAGGGCATTGACGGCTGGAGCGATGGCACCGGTGGGCCATGGCCCCCAGATTGTTAGATTGACGCGACCAGCCGCCGTTTTACCACCGCCAAAACCGAACAGGCCAGCAAAAACTAACAGGCCAATCAATAGGGCGAAGCCAAAAAATATTAAAATCGCCAGTTGAAAAAATTTCATTCGATCAGTCTTTTCTAAAAATTAATCCAAAGTGATTATCACCGGCCCCAAACTCCCGCTCAAACTTTAGGCTAACCCGCTCGGCCATTTGTTTGATTCGCTCGGGTGAAAGAGCACTGCGCGGTGAGAGCGCTCGCCCGGTCTGCCAATCGATTACTGCCACTCGCCCGCCCGGTTCCACCACTCGCCTGGCCTCAGCGAGCATCATCTCAGGCTGGGTAGCTTGGAAGAGAACGTTGGCAATAAGAACTAGTGAGACGGTGTTATCGGCCAGCTTGGAACCTTTGGGCACCTCGAGGTCGGCCAAGACAATCTCCACATTGCGGCGACCAGCGTTATCGGCCAGCGACTTTAGTTTGGTCAACATCTCACGCTGAACCTCTAAGGCAAAGACCTTACCCTGTGGTCCGACTAAGCGGGCTAACTCCAGGGTGTAGGCCCCAGCGCCAGCTCCAAAGTCGGCCACCTTGGTGGCCGGGAGAATTTGGAGCTGACTTAAGTTGCTGGCCGGATTGCCAAACACTCCTTAATTATAGCAACTAGAGCGAGGTGATAGAAGCCAGTTCATCCCCAGGGCGGAGCTTCATCAATCTCACTCCTTGCGTGGCCCGGCTTAGGGTCGGGATCTCAGACAGTTTGGTCCGGATCACTTGCCCTTGTTTAGAAATGGCAATCAACTCTTGCATCTCGGCCGTCACGACCCGAGCCGCAATTAGCTGACCAACTTTAGTCGTGACTTTAAAAGTTTTGATGCCCGAACCGCCGCGTTTTTGGATTTTGTATTCTTTCAGTTTAGTTTTTTTACCATAACCGTTTTTACCCACCACCAAATAGGTCTCATCTTTTTGCTGGGGTCGAATGCTGTGGGCGCCAATAATTTGATCTCCACTGCTAAGCCGCATGGCTTTAACGCCACCGGCCGTCCGACCCATCTCGCGGATATCGGACTCCTTAAAGCGGATGGCCTGGCCGCGGGTCGTCCCGAGGATCACCTCCGAGCCCTTCTCGACCGGGCAAACAGCGAGGAGCTCATCATTATTTTTTAATTTAATTGCCACCAGGCCGGAGCGACGGACATCGTGGAAGCTGGCCGCTTTAACCTTTTTGGCTACTCCCTGGCGCGTGACCATCAAAAGTGATGGCCAGGCCGTTTTGGCCCCGGGCGGGAGAGCGAGGATGGAGGTAATCCGCTCCTCAGCTGCCAGAGCCAAAAAGTTCATCACTGATTTGCCGCGAGTCGAGCGCTTACCTTCTGGCACTTCATACATTTTAATTTGATAGACTTTACCGCGATCAGTAAAAAAGAGGAGGTCCGAGTGGGTGTTGGCGGTGAGGAAGATGGTAACAAAATCTTCTTCTTTAACATCCAGATCCACCACGCCCACCCCACCGCGCTTTTGGGCTCGGTACTCACCTGGATCGGTCCGTTTGATGTAGCCGCCAGCTGTGACGACCAAAATATTTTCCTTCTCCGGTATCAGGTCAGCATCACTAATCTCCTTCACTCCCCCTTTAATTATTTTGGTTCGTCGCTCATCGCCATAACGATTTTTAATATCGGCTAACTCTTCTTTAATCACTTTTTTCACCCGTTCGGGCTTGGCTAAAATATCTTTCAAATCTTTGATCAGATTCAACTTTTCTTTCAACTCATCTTCCACTTTTTGCCGTTCCAAACCAGCCAGCTTAGAGAGCTTCATTTCCAAAATGGCGCTGGCCTGCAAGTCACTCAAGTCAAACTTTTTCTGCAGCGCAGCCTGGGCGGCTGCCACATCGCGAGCCTCCTTGATGGTTTTAATAACCGCGTCAATGTGATCAAGGGCTTTTTTTAATCCTTCCAAAATGTGAGCCCTGGCCTCGGCCTCCTTGAGATCAAATTTGGTTCGGTTGATGATTACGACCCGTCGGTGGTCCAAAAAAACTTCCAGCAAAGTCTTAAGCGGCAGGAGTCGCGGCACTCCATCCGTCAGCGCCAGCATGTTGTAGT
>CAZMXZ010000049.1:0-3642 GCA_964570405.1 uncultured Candidatus Saccharibacteria bacterium
TGCCAGCCGCCGTCCAAAAGGCGGCCCGGTTGGCGGCACCGGCACCGGTTAGACTAGAACCACCAATACAAACGTGATTGATAGCCAAACAGCCAGCGGCCAAATCAAGACCACTTGAGAAGGTGGAAGTGGCAGAGGTGCCACCAGTTAAGTTGAGATAGGTGGCCTGGAGACCAGCGGCAAAAGTCGAAGATGCTGTGGTTGACGTCGCGACCAAAAAACCAACAGTTGGTGATGTAGTAGAATTTAATCTCGTCCCGTCAAAATAAGTCAGGAGATTTGTTCCAAGACTAGTGGCGTTGGTGCCCCCATTGCCGATCGGCAGAGTCCCGCTAACATCGGTACCTAAAGCGACTTGAGCAAACGACACAGTGGTGCCATCGGTTCGTAGCACCCGATTAGCCGTACCACCACTGGTCCAACCTGGTACACCCGAAGAGTTGGTCACGAGAGCTGAAGTATTGGCAGTGGTGATGGAAGAGAGAGTATTAGCGGCCGTGGTGTAAAGCAAGGTGTTAACCCCGCCAAAGGAATTAACGCCGGTACCACCATAGACTACCGAGAGAGTGGAGCTGGCTCGGACAAAACCATTAGCGGCATCGAGTAGACCGGTTAATGAGCCGACTTTTAGTTGGCTAACTTCGGTGTTTTGGAGAGTGGAGGAAGCGGTGGTGGAAGTCGCGGTAAAGTAACCAGCCAGAGCGCTGTTGCCTAAGTCCGATGAACCTTGAACGGAGAGGGTGGTCCAAGGAGTGGTAGTGCCACCCAAACCCAGTCGGGAGGTGGCGTTGGCCCAAACAAAACTGTCGGAATAGGAGAGGTTGCCAGCCGCCGTCCAAAAGGCGGCCCGGTTGGCGGCACCGGCACCGGTGATGCCCGAACCCAAGTTCAAGCAGGCACTGTTTAAGGCAAAACAACCACCAGCAATGTTGATGCCTGCCCCAAAGGTGGAGGTGGCACTGCCACTGACGGCCAAGGCCGTCGTCGTTGACCAATTGGAGACAATCAAGTTGGTGGTGCTAGCGGTAGTGGAGACGGTAAGAGCCGTGCTTGAAGCATAAGGGATGGTAGCATTGCCACTTTTGGCAAAAGTAAAAACGTTAGAGCCATCCCCCATCAAGTCCAAAATATTGCCACTACCAGTCTGATCAATCTTGAGCAGGGTGCCAGAAGTCGAGCTAGAATTTTGGAAATTAAGACGGGCAAAAGACGTGCTGGCCAAGCCCTCCAAAAATCGGGATTCAAAAGCGGCCGGGACTGCGCCAACAATTTTGCGTGGCGTCATCTCACTATCGCTCCCGACTTTAACACCGAGGTAAAGAGTTTGATTAAAACTAATATTGCCAAAAGGGGTCGTGGAACCAAGCATGACCGAGAAGAGTCCGCTCTTCGTCGTCACTGATTGCGTCTCAGTCCAAATGGCGGTGCCACCGGTCGCCACTGTGTAGAGGCTAAAGACGATCGTGTAGGAACTATCGGTCACCAAGTCGCCATTAGAATCCATCAGCTTGCCTTGGTAGTTGATCTCCGGGTTGGTCGAAGCGTAGGAAACGGATGTTAGAGCATAGATATTAGGGATTAGGAGAAAAAGTATTAGTAAAACTAACCAAGCTAATCCAGTTATTAACCTAAAAACCTGCCCATCTTTAATGCGTGGCATTTTACCCTTTAATTATATCAAAAAATAGGGTTTTTAGACCCAAAATGGGGATAAGTTTGGCCTTATTTTGCTTGCGGTTTGGCCCGAACCAAGCTTGCTTTAGTCCGGGGTGGACAAAACAGCCCGAATATGATAGGGTATAGTCAGAATTCAAAATTCCTGAAAGGAGAACGATAATGAAGTCGTTCTTAACGCTGCTCTTTGCTATCTGCGTCTGCTCCAATAGCTGGAGTCTTTCCTCAATTATGATCCCCCGTGATCCGCCGTTAACGCCCACCATCCACACTCTTGCCGATGGTGTCTCGAATGTTGATCCAGGTGGTGTGATCGAAATAAACAATAGCTATATCACTCAAGAGTCGTTGGTGGCTGCTACACTTAGCGTCTCTGGTGTGTTTGTCCACGGTCGTTATGGGTCAGCGGTTCAGTCTAACGACAGTAGTTTGTCCCGAATTTTGCGTTTAGGCGCTGGAGGATCAAACACCACTATCCAAAATATGTGTTTTGATGGTTTGGTAGCTAGCGTTCAGCGGCCTGATGGGATAATTGTTGCCACCGGTTGTGATGGCACGATCATCACCAGTTCGTCTTTGACTAACTGCGTCAATGCCATCCGGGGAGAAACTAGCCCAGGATCGCTGACGATCCAGTTTTGCCGCTTTACCAGCTGCACCAAAGGCATCTCATTTTCCGGCACTCCTGGGGTGGTAACGATTGGTAATAATTGGTGGGGTCGGAACAGTGGCGCTTTACCAAGCGAGTTCGACACCATTAGCACGGTCGGGGCCAGTCTTGTGATGACTTTACCGGTCCAGTCGCCGATGAGCGTAAGTTCATCAAGATTGGTTACCGCTAACTTTTGGCAAAACAGCTTGGGTCAAGACACTCGCCCGATCGGTTGTCTAACCGACAATGTGCCAGTCAAATTTTCTGTCCTTTCCGGAGGCGGATCATTTGGCCCGAGTCAAGTGGGCACAACCAGTGGAGCGGCTAGTTCCACTTTTACGGCCCCAGCTACACCTGGCACAGTCACCATCCGCGTCACCTGCGATCAGCAAAGTTTAGATCGGGTAATCACCATCAACCCGGTAGCAGGGATTAGTGATTGGGCGAGTTATTAGTAGCGCAGATGAAAAAACTTTGGGCGTTCACGATGCAAGTCGGGACGCCCTTTTTTATTGGAGATCGACTTCGAATACCCTGCGCGGTTTATCGCAGGGATGAGAAGGTTAGGCGTGTTTTGTGTTTACTTAGTGATCGTAAAAGCGCGCCAGTCGCTCAAGCGGTAATTATCGCCCAAGTCAGAAGTGTTATCAGCCTGAAAGATGGCAACGTTATAGTTCTGGGGCCAAAAACCGGCGGGGATAGTCCAACTGTATGAACCATTATTGACCAATCCCCCGCGTGGCTGGACGGCCGCAATATTGTTGATGGTAGTGGTGCTGTTGGCCGGCACCACATAAATGATCAGCTTCGAGGTTGGGTCACCACCACTCCAGCGGATGGTTTGCGTTGAGCCAGCTAGCCAGGCCTGCCCACTGGTTGGGGTCAAAACAGTGATCGAATTGGTCGGCGGTGGCGGGCAGGTCAAGGCGCGGATGGCTTTTTTGCTATTGCTGTAAACTCCGCCGTAGTAAATGGAGGGAGCAACATCAACGCCCATTTTAGTTTGAAAGTATTTTAGATCTTTGACGGTACTCGGGCCAAACCAGCCAAAGGGGCCAGCCGGGTTGAGGGCCGGAGTGGGGTTACTAGTATTTTGATCAAAAGCAATTAAAAATTTTTGCAGTAGACTAACTTCACCCTGCGTATTGACGTCGCTGGTGTAGTAATAATAAAGATCATTGGCAATGTCGGTGCAACTGTAAGTGGCAGCCAGGGTGGGCCGAGCCAAGCCGGCCAAAGCCAGCAAAAATAGTCCAAAAATAAAGCTCTTTTTCATCCAAAATATCCTAGCAAGCTTTCCAAAAAAAGTCAACATC
>CAZMXZ010000050.1:0-3642 GCA_964570405.1 uncultured Candidatus Saccharibacteria bacterium
GGCACAGCTACGATACCGACAGATGGATCAATGGTGCAGAAAGGATAATTCTCCATCGGCACCGACTTCCTCGTCAGAGCATTAAACAGAGTAGACTTCCCCACATTAGGTAGCCCAACAATTCCGACAGATAGTTTCATCACTTTCCAATCTAGCAAATTTCGGAAAAAAGAAAAGGTTGGCCCAAAACAACTGGGTCAACCTAATTGAGAGTAGCGAACAGTTATGATTGATTAGCAGCAGTCATAACTTCATCCTCGAGCGCTGGCAGGCCTTGATCCTTCCTGATATCGTTGATGATGTCGCGGGCATCTTCCATTTGGATCGGACCAGGTGTCCTGTAGATGTTGAGGACAGCCATCATGGTTAGACCAAGCTTCCGAGCCTCACGATCCACAAAACGACCCACTTCAATCGGCAAGAACTGAGGTTCCGGCTCCGGTGGAAAAAGTGGGTCAATTAAACGACCACACCCACTGCAATAATTGTCCCCTTTGTAGACACTGGTACCGCAGGTGCATGTTGGTGTCTCAAATACCGCCACCGGCGCACCACATTTTGAACAAAATTTTGCGCCGAGGTGTAGGATTAGATGTTCCGGATTCTTCGAACACATCAACTTTTGGCTCATCTTCTTATCTCCTTAGTTAGACTTTGAATGCCGTGCCGCACCAGCGGCAGAGGTATTCTTTATTCGTAAGTTTTCGGTGCCACGTTTCCATGCCACAGTGTGGGCAAGGACGAAATTTCCACGAGATCACAAAGGGCGCCAACACGATAGCCAGCACAAGGGTCGCCCAACCATCGTAAATCAACCACCCTGTCATTTTATTACCTCTCAAATTTAATGTCCAAACTGCCATTAAACTAACACAATTT
Organism: uncultured Candidatus Saccharibacteria bacterium; assembly: GCA_964570405.1. GTDB lineage: Bacteria > Patescibacteriota > Minisyncoccia > Phycocordibacterales > XYD1-FULL-46-19 > CAZMXZ01. The sequence continues at coordinate 880 of CAZMXZ010000050.1, forward strand.
AGCAAAAAGAAAAGCCAAGGTGCAGTAGAGCACCCTGGTCTTGATGATCGTCCGCCAGCAAATCTGCACTAGGAGATAAAGGTACGTGGGAGGCTCAACTTGTGATTACCGGTGAGGAGCGAGTCCAAGTAGATCTCACCCTTACTCGTCAAGCGGACGGTCAAGCCGTCAGATTCAATTTCTCCCAAACCAATATAGGCATCGATAGCCTCCAACAACGATAGATCGTCCCCGAATGACCTACTATTCAGTCGGCTATATAGTTTGGCGTGGATTTGCTCGATCGTTTGGGGCTGCCGCAACAAGCCAAGCAGAGCGATGTGATTTTCGGTTAGCGTGTTCACTTCGTTCTCCTTTGCACAAATTTAAATGAGTCGAGTGCGGCTACAAATATCGCCAGTAGAATAAGTAGTATGTCGCCAGCCACCGGCAGACCTTGCGCCCAATCCCAGATTCGGAGCCTGACGCTTTTTGCTTTCAAGTTTTTCATCTCCCCCTCTTTGTTTTCTGTTTTGGCCGTCGTCTTTTTTGAGTAGCCGATAACTTAACGAGGTGACGAGCAATAAGCCGACGCCGGATGAAATCAGCGACTTCCATGACGTTGGCTGGCCGCCCGGCTGCTTGCGCATCCATCAGCACTAAAAAAGAATTAAAGCGGCGGGTTCTTGTCTGGCCAAACTTCTTCAGCATTTGCCGCTGGAATCTTTTAGCCCTCCGGATTTTGGAATCTAAGACTCGCTGAGTCTGTGGCACATAGGCCGATGGGCCGTAATAAAGACCATCGGGCAGGCGTTTATTGAGCTGCTCGTGGACTTCATCAAATGTCAAAAGCGGTTCACGCTTAGGTTTCTTACATGTTGCCATTCCTTCATCTCCCAAATTTAATGTACTACCTGCTGTCAAACTAACACAATCTAGCAAAAAGAAAAGGCCAACCCGGGGGGAAGGCCGACAAGACGACTAACGTTACGATCACACAAGAATCAGACCCAGTGAGCCAAATTAATCTCGCCTTTTTCGATTTTTATGCCGGTAGTCAATCGCGAAAATAGCCGCGGGCACCACAAAGATAACGGCAAAAACCCAAAGGCCGATCAGCCAGCTTCGAAAAGAGTGTAGTTCCGGAAACGCGTAGATCGGATCGTGGAGCATTGAATACAGCCTAGGTACGCAGAGCAAAACGACTAGGCCATAAACAGCAACCCGTCTTGGTGAACTAAAGAAATTAGCCCAGATTGTAAACATCAAACAAGCCCTCCTTTCTTTGACCGGCGTTTTGGTCGTTGCTTCTTTAGAGTTGCTGGTGGAACAAGCTTGCGTTTAACGAGTTGCCGACGAACATAATCGGCAAACTCCTGAACTGATATTTCGTAACCTGCGCTATCAGCTTGAATCATTTCCTTCATCGAGTTGAAACGTCGCCTTTTTAGACGTTTACGCATTTCTCCTACCTCTCAAATTTAATGTGCTACCTACGATCAACCTATCATATATTTGCAAAAAGAAAAGGCCCACAATATATTGTGAGCCGAGTATGGTGAATCAGACCTCTTCGACTTCATCGAGCCCATCAAACTCACATCGACCCTCGGCGATGTTGAGATAGCGTCGGATCAGCCTGAGTTGGGCCTCAGCATCCATTATCCGGCGCCGAATTTTTTGCCTCTTCTCGGGCTCACCAAGTTGATGGTGCAACAATTTATTCAAAGTGATTAGGTGGCTTTCCAGAAAGCAAAATCTCTCCCGCAGTCGGGAGTATTGATTCTCAACCGATCGACCTGAATAAGAGCTGGCTGAACCGATGTAGGCGGCGTAAGCCATTCTTAGCGATATACGCCAAGATAGCTTTAGATCTTGGCATTCCGTGATCATCTTTTTCCCCTGCCTTCCTCGGTAATTTGCTCTCGGGCAAAAGTATTCATCGGCCGCCCCACCGAGCAGTGATCATTTTGCGAGTAGCGCCAGATTGGCTCAGACACAGCCTCTCGTATCATTGCCATCCGACGCTGGATGCGTTCCACCTCGGATGGATTATCCGACTGGAAAAGAGCGATTTCTTTTTTCACGATGATCTACCTCCTTTTTTCTAGTGCAACTCTATCACAAAGAGAAGCAAAAAGGCAACAATGGTCAAAAGAAGTAAGATGGCGAGGGTGTGAGCGAGGAGTAAGAGCGCTTCTTTTTTTTGACCGTCCAAGTACCAGAGTATCGGCTTGCCAAAAACGAGGAAGCCGGTCAGAGCGGCCGAGAAGACCAGTAAGAGGAGCATAAAAGTGGGGATGAGCGGCGTTTTTACTTGATCAAGATTTTTCGGGATGTAAAAAATAAAGGTCGCCACTGCCGCAATATAAGCACCTGTAGCCAGAGCATTAACCAGGGCGGTTTGAAAAATATTTTTCATTTTGATCGTTTTTTTATTTCTTTCGTATCATCATCCCAATTAGTAAAAGGTTTTTTCCAGACCTCGGGAGAGAAGCCCAAAACTTTTTGATCTCCAACAAACTGGTCCGTTGTCGCCTGCCCGGCCGGCGTTTGAGCCAGGATTTGATGCAATTCATGGCGTTGCTCATCAGTCAAAATTATTGGCTCACTAGGTTGATCAAGATCTTCTGGCGGTGGCTCCGGTTGTGACTGTGGTTTTTCTTTAGACATAATGCCATTATAACGCAGGCTGCAAAAAGTCAAAATTATGTTAGATTAAAAGCACGAGGGCCTATAGTATAGCGGTAGAACGGTTCCATGGCATGGAACAGGTCGGGGTTC
>CAZMXZ010000051.1:0-3638 GCA_964570405.1 uncultured Candidatus Saccharibacteria bacterium
GGTGGGAGTAATACTCGGGGTGGGGGTACCCGGCACCTGGCAAAAGGTACCATCATCACCGCAAGGGGTAATGGTCACACCGGGGGTAGTAAACTCAAAATCTAAATACGAATCAAAGGTGTGGCGTTCGGCAAAAAAGACGTCCAGCACATAGTCATGACCAGGCACCAAGTGCACCGTACCAGTCTTTTGCAGTGGGAAATGGAGGCCGCTATTATCGGTCTTTAGCTGGTGATCAAGGTAGAACCAAGAATCATCATCAGACTTAAGACGGTAGCTGTAATCCCCTTCCGTTTGAACAGTTGCTTTGGCATTAAAGTGGGCACCAAAGTAAAAATTATGATGGTTGGGATTAAGTGTGGCATTAACCGGATCCTGACCAAGGTCGTCGAGTGGGAACCACATATCGCCAAAAAGCAGGTCAGTGTTAGAGGCATCGCGAACTTTGTACTGGTCTTGGTACCAATCAACCGTCCAGGTCGTGCTGGCGCTTAAAGGATCGCCGTATTGATTAGTGTTGGTGTTAGGGGCTACCAACGGCAACTCCATCTGGGGATGACTGGCATTGTAGTTAAACAAATTGCCATGCCAATGGATCGTTGGGATGATGCTAGTGTTGCAACCACTGACGGTTCTGATCCGGTCACGAGTCGCGCTGTCGGTCACGCCGCTTTGAGGCAAAGACTGAGCTTGCTGGAAAGATTTGAGATCGGTCTCAGTAAATGGGCCAAAATAGCCACCGGGGCCATCCGTTTGGTTAAGAGCTGTCGGGTGGCCAATGCTGTTGAGATAAGCAATCAAAAAGTATTGCAAAGGATTGACTTCGCCATTGGAAACATTATCGCTCGAGATGGTGACGGCCATCTGCTGATCCAAATTGGTGCAAACTGTGGCGTAATGGTCGGTGATCGTAAAGTTATTATCGCTGGTATCTTGGATGACTGTGCCCAAAATCGTATTGATCACTACCTTCATCCGATAATCGCTTCCCAAAGTGATGTTGCTAGGCAAGCGCCACATGTAAGAACCAAGCTGGGCGCTAAAGCCAGGGGTGGAAGAGGTGGCGGTGGCGGCCGCTAAAGTACTGACCACCTGACCATTTTTAAGCAAATAGAGAGTAACTCCGATGATGCCATCATCAGCTCGCCACTCCACGTTGTAAAGACCGCCGCGCAATAAGTACTGACCGCCATTGGGAGCCGTCATGTTAACAAAGTGATGAGCTGGATCGGCAGTATCAAGACTGGCCTCCAGCAAGCGATCAGAAGTTGTAGCAGTGGAAGTAGAGGTGTCGGTTTTGCTAGTTGTGGTAGCGGTAGAGGTAGTCGCCGTCAAGTCAGCATCGTCAGTAGAAGTGGCAATAATAGTAACGGTTGAGGTTGTGGTGGTAGCCGTTACGGTGGTAGTCGCTGTGGTAACGACAGGGGTAGCGTCAACAGCTTGTCCTTTATCTCCTTGATTCTGGTCGGCGTTGTTGTCCTTTTGATTTTCTCTGGCGGTTGATGCCGGTGCTGGATCAATAGCAGCAATTTGCTGATCTTTAGAACCCTGATCACTAGAACTTGCATCAGCTGTAACATCGGTCGCGGTAGCCGTAGCAAAACGACCCTCGGCCGCTAAAGCCAGAGGCTGTAAAGCAGGCCCAAAAGCAAAGGTAAAGATCGTCAGAGCAACAATCGTTCTACTAAACTTAGCTGTCATAATATAAATTTAATTTAATAACATTTTAATTACTACCACCACCCAATATTTTTGTCAAGAGTACGGGGTTGACAACAAGTGGATTACCAGATTAATTTTTTACTACAAAATAAAAATTATTTTATAATCACAAATTCAAAGACAGATTTAAGCAAGTGGCAAAAAATTATAAAAAGACAAATAAACTAAAGCGATTAAGGTCATAAAAGACAGTCTATAAGGGACAAATTTATAAGGGACATTAGTCTCGAATTGAGCTTATTCTAAGGCCTTACAGTTAGCGGTGATAAGTTATCCACAGCTCCGGTAGCAAGGGTAGCCTTTGCTACCTTAATAATTAAACCAGTGGAGAGAAAAATAGAGTTTACGACTAACGAATACCACCACCTCTACAGTCGTGGTGTAGCTAAACAAAATATCTTCTTCCAGCAATCAGATTACTGGCGTTTTTTTGTCCTCCTTTATCTCGCCAACGGTGCTGATGCCATTCGCTTATCCAACTTGCTGAAAGAAAACAACCGAAAATTAGTCGATCTCTTCAGCTTAACTAAGTCGAGTACCAGTCTAGTAGATATCGGAAGCTACTGTTTGATGCCTAATCACTTTCATTTATTAGTAAAGGAGAAGACGGGTGGAGGTATCAGTAGTTTTTCCCACGGACTGTCTCAAACCAAAAGACTTTTCTCAGTTAATTAAAGATTGGTTAGCTTTTTACGATGACCAAGAAGACTAGTAGCAAGGAAGGGTAGCCCTTGCTACCAGGGCGCGCTAGGGCGCGATTGAGGTGGTATCGGTAGGGGCGGGAGCCGATGAGTCGGTTGAGGAAGTGTCGGCTGGTGGCGCATCGGCCGGTGGTGAAGTGACATCCGTTGAGCCGCCGCCCGCCGTGGCTGGCGAAGTATCGGTTGTGCTAGTGGTGGTTGAAGTGCTATCGCCACCGCTGCTCCCGCCACCACTAGTTTGATCAGTGGTCGTAGTATCGCCACCAGTTGGTGGACTCGCTCCCCCACCGCCACCGCTACTTGGTGCGGGGGTCGGGGCCGAAGCGCTTTGGCCCGAGGCTTGGAGCAATGATTTGAGCTGTGACTCATCCACACAAGTCGCGCCCAAACACAACTTATCAGTATGAACCTCTTTAACCGTCAGCAGACCATTCTCATCCAAACTCCACTTACCGCTGGCACTAACAATTGATTTAACATTAAGAATATCTTGATTGTTTAAGTCTAGCGCAGCAAAAGGTTTGAGTTGACCAGTGTCGGCATCAATCGTCCACAGATCTTGGGTAACAATGGTCCCATCTTTAAGCTCTGGACTCAAGCGACTGTAGCCAAGATTCATAAAGACCAAAATTTCTCCCACCCCCTGAGAGCTTGGGGCAGTTTGGTTAAAACTTTGGAGCGCAATACCGATCGTCACATCGGAGGAGGTGGCTTTGGCCGCAACGCCGTCTTTAGTGGAGAGGGTCAGGCGATCGCCAATGGCAATCGGGCCGTGGTCAAGATTAACTTTGACTGGCACTCGGCCAGAAAGGGCCACCGGTACCTTGGTATCGTTAGCATAAAGATCGTCATTAAAGCCACCGAGCCAAAAACCGGGAGCGGTTGAGACCACTCCTAAAAGGGGCATACTACCGCCAACTTTAGCTCTGGCAACATAAACCGGATTGCTAGGATCGAGGCTGATGATCTCACCGGGTGTTAAAGTTTTATCTTTGGTGGGATAACTTTCGGCCAAGTCGAGCGTGGCCGAGAGAGAGGCCACTGAGTAAATAGTACCGGCCGTCCGAGCGGAGTTGCCACAAGTGGGAGTGGAATCATCCACACAAAGAGAACCAATCACATCAAGTGTCGCCCCAGGTGTGGTGGTGCCAATCCCAACCTTGCCACCACTTTTAATCGTCATATATTGCGTCAAACCAGAGTTATCAGTCCAAA
>CAZMXZ010000052.1:0-3607 GCA_964570405.1 uncultured Candidatus Saccharibacteria bacterium
GACCCAGAAGACGGTCGTGACCGGCATCGAGATGTTCAACAAGCAGCTCGATGAGGGGATGGCCGGTGACAACGCCGGCATTTTACTCCGCGGCACCAAAAAAGAAGACGTTACTCGAGGCCAAGTCTTGGCCAAAACTGGTTCCGTCACGCCTCACACCGACTTTGATGCTGAAGTTTACATCTTAAACAAAGAGGAAGGTGGTCGTCACACCCCCTTCTTTACTGGTTACAAGCCGCAGTTCTACATCCGGACGACTGATGTAACAGGTGAGGTCACTTTGCCTGAAGACGTCAAGATGGTGATGCCGGGCGACACGGTAACGTTTAAGGTTAAGCTCGTGGCGCCGGTCGCGTTGGAAGAAAAACAGCGCTTTGCCATCCGCGAGGGCGGCAAGACGGTTGGAGCCGGAGTGGTGACCAAGATTACGGCTTAGGTCCAAATTAGGGCGCCCCACCCGAGGCGGGCAAGTCTCAGTTAGTTCTTTAACCAAATGGCAACCAAAAAAACAACCAAAACTGCTAGTCCTAAGGCCAAAGCCTCGGCTCTGCCAGCTGCTCCCAAACGGGCAAGGAAAGCGCCGGCTAAGACGGAGGTCCCGATCCAAAAGCTGCGCCTACGCGTTAGCGCCTACGAAAATAAAATTCTCGATGCTAGCGTCAAACAGATCGTTGATACTGCCAATCGTTACGATGCCGATATCCACGGACCGATTCCGCTCCCGACTGAGCACAAAAAGTATACTGTCAATCGTTCCAGCTTTATCGACAAAAACTCACGTGAGCAGTTTGAGATGCGAGTCCACAAGCGTTTGCTCGACATCTTGAACCCATCACCAAAGATTATTGAAAGTTTAACCAACCTCAATCTGCCATCCGGCGTCAATATTGATGTCAAAATGCTTTAAACCAAACCATCATGAAGTTTATTCTGGGAACCAAAAAAAATTCCACCCAAACCTTTGCCGACTCGGGCGAGGCGCTAATGGGGACGGTCATTGCGGCCGGTCCGGTGGTAGTGACTCAGCTTAAAACTGAAGCGACTGATGGCTACGAGGCTACTCAAGTTGGTTACCAACCGCTCAAGCCAAAACGGGTAAAAAAAACTAATAAAACTAAAGCTTACCACTACCTTCGTGAGTACCGTGGTCCGGCCGAGAGTCAAGTCGGCGACGAGATCAAGGCCACCATTTTCGCTGTTGGCGATAAGGTGGTCGTCTCCGCTATTTCTAAAGGCAAAGGCTTCCAAGGGGTGGTCAAACGTCACGGCTTCCATGGTGGCGCTAGGAGTCACGGCCAAAAACACTCCGAGCGTGAACCGGGCTCAATTGGTGCCACTGCTCCGCAGCGGGTGCTTAAGGGCACGAGGATGGGGGGCCGGATGGGCGCCGAGCGGGTGACGGTTAAGAACTTAAAAGTTTTGGCCGTTGATGGAGATAAAAATGAACTGATAATTAGTGGCGCCGTGCCTGGTCGACGTGGTACCCTAGTTGAAATAACAAGTTCATGAACGCTCCCGTATACAATCAGCAAGGTGAAAAAATCAGCACGGTAGAATTACCGGAGCAGGTTTTCGGTCTGCCTTGGAACGCTGACCTGGTCCACCAGGTGATCACCTCAATGCAAGCCAATTTGCGTCGACCGATTGCTCACACCAAAGATCGCGGGACTGTCCGCGGCGGTGGCAAAAAGCCCTGGCAGCAAAAAGGTACCGGTCGGGCCCGCCATGGCTCGCGCCGCTCGCCGATCTGGATTGGTGGTGGGGTTACCCATGGCCCAAGCAACGAAAAAGTTTATGCCAAAAAAATTAATAAGAAAATGCGCCAAAAAGCGCTTTGGACCATCTTGGCCAAAAAACAAAAAGAGGGCGAAGTCGTTTGGTTAGATGAGCTAAACCTGACTGCTCCCAAAACCAAACTAGCGGCTCAAGTTTTAAAACAACTCTCAACCGTGACTGGGTTAGAAAAAATTAATTACAAAAAAGGGGCTCGGGCCTTGGTCGCTTTTCCCACCCTCTCGGTGGCAACCAAAAAAAGTTTTAATAATTTACCGGCTACCCGGGTCCAAAAAGTCGGTGAGCTCAATCCCTTAGAGACGATGCGCTATAAATATGTGGTGATGGTTGAACCAGAAAATAGCCTTAAGGCCCTTAGTCGCTAAATATGTCGCGCCTTGGTAAAAAAATTGATCAGGGGAATGACCTCTTAACTAGTCCCCGAGTGACGGAAAAGGGTAATTTATTGCTCCAAAATAAACAGCCGGTTTATGTTTTTGCCGTGGCGGCTAAGGCTACCAAAAAGACGATTGCCGCCGCCGTCCTAAAACGGTTTAAGGTTAAGCCCGCTAAGGTGGCGATTGTTAATTTGCGGACAGTTAAAAAAGCCTACGTTTATCTGCCACAGGGTACGAAGTTAGACGTGGGAAATTAGAAGTTAGACAAAAACATGCCAATTAAACACTACCGACCAACCACAAGCAGTCGTCGCAATACAATCACCATTGCGCATCGTTCGCTCACTACGACCAGCACTCCGGCCAAATCATTGACCTATGGTCGCCAGCGCGGCCAGGGTCGCAATAGCGCCGGTCGCATTACTATGCGGCACAAAGGTGGCGGTCACAAACGCCGCCAGCGCGTTGTTGACTTTGTTTACTCCAAGGTTAGCATCCCGGCCAAAGTCGAGACGCTAGAGTATGATCCCAACCGCTCGGGCTTGATCAGTCTGGTGGTCTATGCTGATGGTGAGCGCCGCTACCATCTCCTGCCTCAAGTGGTAAAAGTGGGCGACAAAATTTTGACCAGCCCCGAGGCTGATCTTAAGCCCGGTAATCGCTTGCCCTTGATCAAAATCCCGGTTGGTACTTTTGTTTACAATTTGGAGCTTAAACCGGGGAGCGGGGCGCGCCTGGTCCGCTCGGCCGGGGTCTGGGCTGAAGTCCTGGCTCACGACGCGGGCTACACCAGCGTCCGCTTGCCCTCGACCGAGGTCCGTAAGATTTTAGATAAATGTTATGCCTCGATTGGTTCTGTTTCTAAAGAAGAGCACAAACTGGCCCAATTTGGCAAAGCCGGTCGAAGTCGTTGGAAGGGGATCCGGCCAACTGTTCGGGGCACAGCGATGAACCCGGTGGATCATCCGCATGGTGGTGGTGAGGGTGTGCAAGGCCGGGGACTGCGCCGGGCCAAAACAATGTGGGGCAAACCCTCCGGCAAAGGCCAAAAGACGCGCCGGGCCAAAAAATATTCCAACCAATTTATTGTGACACGCCGCCGGGTCGGCAAAAAGCGCTAGTCAATAATGAAAAGATTAATCAGAATCGTGGGAATAATTCTCGCGGTTCTGATTTTGATTTTAGCGCTAGTCGTGCTGGCCGTTAACCATGGCTGGACCAACGTTGCCGGGGTAGTTGATCACTACTTTCGGCCGCATCCGGTACCAAGCAATCCAGCTTGGAGTCAGGGGCCGGAGTGGCAGGTGTTTAAGGAGGCAATGGTCAAAGAAGCACCCAGTTTAAATCGGGCGGCGAATGTGGCTAGTGTGCCCGGGCGCTTGGTAATGGCCGAGACGGCGGTGGAGCAGCTCCGCCTCTACTACACCGAACGGGGA
>CAZMXZ010000053.1:0-3604 GCA_964570405.1 uncultured Candidatus Saccharibacteria bacterium
AAACTTCATTTTGCTCACTCGCTAAATAGTACCGCTGTCGCCACTCCAAGAATATTGGTGGCGGTGGTGGAAAATTTTCAAAATTCTGATGGCAGTATCACTGTGCCAAAAATTCTCCAACCTTATTTGGGCAAAGCGGTGATTGGTTAGCATGTGGCGGGCTCCGGGTAGAAAAAGATTACCGCGCCGCAGCCGGCGGGAGGAGTGGTTGCGCTCGATTGTTTGGGGCGCTCTGATTACGGCCCTGATAATCGCGGTTTGGTGGGGACTGACGCGGCCAGTTTTTTTAATTAGTGCCATCGAGATCAGTGGCAACAAGGTCATTGCCGCTGATGACCTCCAAAACCAAATTACTGAGAGCCTAGCCGGTAATCAGTGGTTGGTGGTGCCCAAACGGAGTATCTTTTTTTATTCCCAAAAAAATTTAACGGCCGAAGTTTTGTCGGCTTTCCCCCGAATCCAAAAAGTTGACCTGGCCTTAACTCGTGAGGGTCAGCTGCAAGTGGCGGTAACCGAGCGAGAGGCTGTGATGCTGGCCTGCCGAGCGGCGGTAGAAAAAAAGGACTGCTGGTTTGTAGACAACACTGGCCAATTATTTAACCCGGCCCCACTCTTTTCCGACCACGTCTACTTTGAATTTTATGAACCGCTGCCGTCAGCGCCGCTGGGGCAACAGCTAATGCCAAACTTTAATAATTTTTATCGGTTTTGGTTGGGGGCCAACAAAGTCTTGGCCAATGATCTAGGTAAAGATACAACCATCTACCGGGGCGAGCTGGGTGAGGCTGGTGATATAAAGTTGATGGTTAACGACTGGCAAATAATAATTAACCAAAGTCAATCGGCGGCTGATCTAATCAATAATCTGGACTCAGTTTTGGGCAGTGACGAACTCAAGGGCAAGACGGGTCAATTAGATTATTTGGATTTGCGCCTTGGCCGCAAAGTCTTCTACAAATTTAAATAAAAATGCCGATTTTTGTTCTTGCCCCGCTCTACAACGTCACTGACTCGGCTTTTCGCCAAGTCATCGCCCGGCGCGGTAAGCCCGACCGATTTTATACCGAATTTGTTTCGGCTGATGGCTTGATGAGCGCGGGCAGAGAAAAATTATTACGTGAATTTTATTTTACCGAATCAGAACAACCAATCTACGCCCAAATTTTTGGAGCCAATCCAAAAACAATTGAAGGGACGGCCCGCTTGGCCAAAGACTTAGGTTTTGCTGGGCTGGATATTAATATGGGTTGCCCCGAGCGTAATGTGGTTAAGGCGGGGAGTTGTGCTGCTTTGATTAAAAACCCCGACTTGGCAAGAGAAGTGATTGCCGCCGCCAAAGTGGGGGCCGGTGAGCTACCAGTAACAGTTAAAACCAGAATTGGCTTTAATAATCTTGAAGATTTAGATGAGTGGGGGGAAGCATTGCTAAAAGCCAAACCAGATGCCATCACCTGGCACCTGCGGACCAAAAAGGAAGAATCAAAGGTTCCGGCCCACTGGGAGTTAGTGCCAAAGATTGTGGAGATGGCGAAGGGGACGGGCGTCAAAATTATCGCTAATGGCGATGTAAAAGATTTGAAAGAGGCACGAGAGAAGGCCGGGCAATATAAATTAGATGGCGTGATGTTGGGCAGAGCAATATTTGGGAATCCGTGGCTATTTAGTGAGCATATCCCAACGACGCAAGAAAAATTAGAAGCGCTTTTGGAGCACACCAAACTATTTGAAGATTTGTACCGCCCGGGGCCAACCAACACTAAACTATTTAACGATCACTGCAAAAACTTTGCGGTGATGAAAAAGCATTTTAAGGCCTACGTCTCTGGTTTCGATGGCGCCGCCGAACTCCGCACTAAATTAATGGAAACCAATAGCACCACCGAAGTCGAATTGATCCTAGCACCTCTGCTATAATGCAAAGGTATGGAAATGGCTCTCTATCGCAAATATCGTCCCAAAAAGCTCGCTGAAGTCGTGGGGCAGGAGCAAGTGGTTAAGGCGCTAGGCGCCGCGCTTAAGGAGAAGACGACCGGCCACGCCTACCTTTTTGCCGGCCCCCGGGGGACCGGTAAAACTAGTGTGGCCCGGATTTTAGCCGCCGATCTAAAGTGTAGCCAAAATGATTTGTACGAGATTGACGCCGCTAGTAATCGCGGCATTGATGAGATCCGAGCTCTCCGTGAAGGCGTGGGCACACTGCCCTTTAATTCCCCAGTTAAGGTCTACATTATTGACGAGGTCCACATGCTCACCCGTGAGGCCTTTAATGCTTTGCTAAAAACCATCGAGGAGCCACCCTCACATGCCATTTTTATTTTAGCCACGACCGAACTCTCTAAAGTGCCAGAGACGATCATCTCCCGCTGCCAAACATTTGTTTTCAAAAAACCAACCGTGGCGGAGCTGCTCAAGGTGGTCAAAAAAGTAGCGCAAAGTGAAAAATTAAAATTGGCTGATGAGGCGGCCGAGTTGGTGGCCCTTTCGGCCGATGGCTCCTTTCGTGATGCTCTTGGCTTGCTCCAGCAAGTTATGTCGCTCTCGGGAGAAAAAATTCTAACTCGCGAGGGGGTGGAGATGATCACGGGCGCTCCCAGTAGCAAGGCGGTGACCAATTTTGTAGCGAGTATTTTGGAAAATAATTTGGAAAGGGGACTGGAAGCGATTAGGGAAACGATTGAGCGAGAACGGAAGCTAAAAGTTTTTCTAGAATTAGGATTACGAGAATTGCGAGCAATTCTTTTACTCAAATTAGCACCAAATTTAGAAAAAAAGATAATGGGCGAGTGGTCGAGTAGTGAGCTTGTCGAACTAAAAAAGTGGTCCGACTCCCCCGCCGTCAAAATAATTCCGGCCGCCCTGCGTGAGCTCTTGGCGGCTTATGATCAAGTCGACCACGCCTACCCACCGGAGTTACCGCTCGAACTTGCCCTCTACAAAATTATCGGAGATAAAAATGAAAGTTAATTTTATTACTGGTAATCAGTACAAGTTTGAGATTGGCCAGAAGGCCATGGCTGGCAATGAGGTAGAGCTAGTTATGAAATCGATTGATCTGCCAGAGATCCAAAGTGATTCGTCGGAAGAGGTTGCTAAATTTTCCGCTCGTTGGGCGGCCAAAGAACTAAATGGGCCGGTGATCGTAACCGACGCTGGCTATTATATTCCCACCCTAAACGGTTTCCCTGGACCATTTATTAAATATATAAATCAATGGCTAACGCCTGCTGATCTGCTGCACCTGATGGAGGGGAAGACCGATCGCTCCGTTGAGGTTCGGGCTTGCCTCGCTTATTGTGAGCCAGGGCAAGAACCAACAACTTTTACAATGACGGTTCGGGGTCAGTTGGCGACGACCGCCTCCACTGCACCAGGGGAAATTACGACTATTAGCCGTCTCTTTATCCCAGAGGGTCACGATAAGCCAGAAGGAGAATTACCACGTGAGCAAGCGATCGCCTTTTGGGCCAGTCAAGAAAAATATTATCAAGAGCTGGCTGATTATCTGTCCAAAAAGGTGTAATATTTTGGCTTGACAGTCGTCACTACGGGGTAGATACTTAGACTACCTAACTATTTTGCCTGTTAAAGCGATGACTAAAAAAGA
>CAZMXZ010000054.1:0-3558 GCA_964570405.1 uncultured Candidatus Saccharibacteria bacterium
CTGTTATTCTTTCCGTTTTACCAATATTTATTTGGCCGGCCATCACCCAAAGGATTCTCTTTATCACAGTACCGGCGGCGCTCTGGGTGGCCGCCTTTTTGTTCAAGAAACTTGAATCACGATGGTACTGGTTTGTACCGGTTTTGGTGATTTATATAGCGGCCAGTTTTTTGATGGATGCCTTCATCCTAACTCATGTCAACTTGCCGTTCTAATTCTTTATCTATACAATAACCCTCAATCATTATATGCCCAGTCTGTCATTTCGATGGGAACTAATAATCTTTACCGCTCTGCTGGTCTCGGTCGCCTTCTTCTCCGTCTTTCATTTAACTGAAAGTCCGTCAGTCTGGTATGACGAAGGCTTATATTTTCAAGCCGCCGCTAATCTGGCTGCTGGTCAGGGGGCGACGTTTCAATTTGCCCCGGACCATTTGGTAGATATGTTGCCACGATATACCGTTGGCTATCCGATTATTTATCTGGTTGCTCTCGCTTTTAAATTATTTGGCCCTAGCATCTTAGTTGCTAGAAGCATCATGGCGGCTTTTATCATTGGTTTAGCCATTGCCGTCTATGCTCTAGTCAGGCCGAGATTTGGTGTCTGGCTGGCTCTTGGCTCGTTAGCTTTAGTTGTTACCTTTCCACCCCTATACGGTAATGGTAAAAGTATTTTGGGAGAGGTACCAGCGCTGTTTTTTCTGGTCTTATCTTTGATTGGTCTTGATTGGTCGCTCACTTATCGCGCCCAAAATCGGTCGGCAGAATGGCCGATCATCTTGACTGGTTTTTTTGCCGGACTAACACTGGCTACGAAGTTGTCTTTTGCTCTCTTTGTTTTAGCTTTTGCTTTTACTGTCATTTGGCAATGGTGGCGTGGCCACTTGAGGGGGAGTGATGTTTGGCTGGCAGGGTTCTTCTCCGGCCTACCAATCGCTCTATGGCTCTTTATTCAATATCGCGCCCTAGACTCATGGAAAACAATTGCTGTTTTTTTGGCTAATCCCTACGGGGTTAATGATCTAGTTCCGGTCTTTGAGCATAGCTTAATCAGTTTTTTGACTCAAGCCGGGCCACTGTATCTATTATTAATGATGATCATTTGGTTAATCTCTATCTGGGTCAGGAAATCCCATCGAATTAACCTAACCGCCTCTGAATTGGCCGCCTTTATTTTTACCATTTTGACTGCGGTAGCTTACCTAAGGATTATTGCTTGGCATCGTTATCTGTTGCCGGCACAAATTGTGTCTTTAGTTTACTTGGCGCCAGCGGCGTTAATTTGCCTCAATGAGATAGCGAAGCGATTATCATGGCCTATAACTAAATCAACCCAGTATTTATTAGTTTTATTAACGATTGCTGGTCTATCGATCGTTGGTATCTACAGCCTATCCTTTCATTCCTGGACGGCTGATTTTTACCAAAGTCATAAAACGGCCTTTTGGGAAGATTATTTTAGTCGACTGCCGGCCAGCACGAGTGTTTTTTTCTATAATACGCCAGAAGTAGCAATGTTTGATCATTACCGGAATTATTATCAGTATCTTACCTTGTTTGAGGTGGGTGGGCCATTTGGGAGCGAGTGGTTAAGGGTAATCAGAGATCATCAAGTGCAAGAAATCATTATTAAGAGTGATCTGCTTCCGGCCCGGCAGCAATTATTCTCTGGCTATGTGTCGACTCAACAAGTTTACGATTATACGATCTTAACTCTTAAATCATCGTGACGGGCGAGCGAGATTTGCGCTTAACGGCTGATGACTTTGGCTTGACTCGCGGCGTTAGTGAGACGATCCTGGAAGCTGTTGATGGTGGGATGCTTAATGGTGTCAGTCTTCTGGCTAATGGGCCGGCCAAAGATTATGCTTTAGTCGAATATCGCAAGCGGGCCGATTACTTATGGCTGGCTGTTCATCTCAACTTGACCGAGGGTCTGGCGGTTTCAGCCCCGGCGCTTGTGACTCGGCTAGTTGATCGGCAAGGATTTTTCCGCCACTCATTTGCTTCGCTTTGGGCAAGTTATCTTTTCTCTACCCCAGCTTCTCGCCGAGACATCAGGAGACAAATCCGAAACGAATTAGCCAGTCAGGTTGAAACCGTGCGTCAGATTGTTGGTCCGGAAACCGTTTTGAGGATTGACGGGCATCAACATATCCACATGTTGCCGTTTGTTTTTGATCAAGTGCTCGATATCTGTGCTAGCCACCTGATCTCGTCTATCCGAATACCAGCCGAACCATTGTTTTTTGCACCTCCGTACAGTGTTTATTTTGGTCCAAACTTGGTAAAGCATTTTTTGCTTAACTGGCTTGGTCGTCGCGGTCGCCGGCTGATTAGGGTTAGTAATTTAAAGATTAAAGCCAATGATTACTTACTTGGCGTTCTTCACTCTGGGCAGATGACGGCGGTAGCCGTCAAACGAGGCCTGGAGAAAATTAATCGGTTAGCTCGTGGGCAAAAGGAAGTAGAAATAATTTTTCATCCCGGCAGTTTAGGGGCGGCAGAAGAAAAACTAAGGGAACAATTCCCGGCTAGTTTCCACTGGTCAAACTCGCTCTGGCGAGTCCGCGAGAGACAGATGTTGAAAAGTGGTATTGTCCCCTGGGCTGAATGACTTTTTTTGTAAAGTGTGATATAAAATAGGAATCCTATGTCTACTATATCCATTGTGGTGCCGGTGTTTAACGAGCAAGAAAACCTAGCATCAATGCACCAGGCTATTTTGGCTGCTTGGGTCAAGTTGCCTAGATATGCCCTCGAACTGATTTTTGTCGACGATGGTAGTACCGATCAAAGCTGGTCAGAAATTATCAAGCTAAATAAAAGAGATCGGCGGGTTCTGGGAATCAGCTTCGTCAGGAATTTTGGCCAAGAGGCAGCAATTGAGGCTGGACTCAGATACTCTAAAGGAGCGGCCGTGATTGTGATGGACGGTGACTTACAGCATCCGCCAGAACTCATCATCAAATTGGTCAAGGCGTGGGAAGATGGTTTCCAAGTTGTTAATACTGAACGTCAGTCTAGTGGCCAGCCTAGTCTGATTAAACGTTGGACCTCAATCTTGTTTTACAAGGTATTTAATGTAGTTTCTGATGTCGCTACCCAGCCTGGTATGGCCGACTTTAGATTACTGGATCGGCGGGTGGTTGATGAGATCAACCAGCTGACAGAAAAGCAGAAATTTTTTAGAGGCCTAATTGGCTGGCTGGGTTTCCGGTCAACCATTATTCCTTATTCGGCGCGGGAGCGTACCGGCGGCCAGTCCTCTTATTCTCTGAAAAAAATGGTCAACCTGGCGAGAGTTGGCATTATTTCATCAAGTACTATGCCGATGACAATTATTTTTACCGTTGGTTGTTTTTTAATGATTTTAGGATTGGTGATTACCACTGGCCTACTCTTCTACAAATATTTTGTCGACTACGAATATATTGGGGCGGCCGCTGTTTTAGGCGCCTTTATAATTTTAAATAATGGCATTTTAATGATGGCCTTCGGCGTAATGTCGCTCTACCAAGTGGCCACTTATCGCGAAGTACAGAATCGTCCGACCTA
>CAZMXZ010000055.1:0-3484 GCA_964570405.1 uncultured Candidatus Saccharibacteria bacterium
CGCGAGTGAGATGCAAAAACAAATCGCTGCTCATCCACTCGATGCTCGCTACCCCAACTTTCTTGGTACTTTTTTGGCCAGCGTTGGTCAGTTTGGCCCGGCCCTCGATTATTTGGCCCAAGCTCAAAAACTCTCACCCAATAAGCAGGCCATCTTTTTTGCGGAGGCCAATGTTTATTTAGTCCAAAAAAAATATACCCAGGCGCTGGTCATTTTTAAGCAAGCTTATGACCTTGATCCCACCTTTCCCCTAGCTAGCAGTCTCTATGCACTCGATGCCCTTTATGCTGGTGATGTTAAGTTGGCGGACTCGCTAATTGCCAATGGGACGGAACCCTCCGTCAACAATTATTTAATTAATGCCTATGCCGGACTCCATCGCTATGATCAAGTCTTGAAGTTGTGGCAGTACCAAGTGGCTGAAGATCCAAAAAATGCTCAGTACCGCTTATCACTGGCAGCCGCTTATTTGGCCACCGGCGATAAAACTAAAGCTCTCGAAAACTTGGCCATAGCAGCAGAGCTGGATCCCAAGTTAGCCCAGCAGGTAGACTATCTAACGAAAGAAATTAAAGCCGGCCACAACCCCATCACCCAATAAAATTTGCATTTTTTAGCCGTTTGTGCTAGGCTAGCTAGTGTGAGTGTTTCCCGATTTATCGGGATCGTTTCAAAAACACTAGATGTCTTGCATGAGATCCCGGTTTGCCGGGATTTCGTGTTTATGAGCGGCATGCTAAACTTTTAGTAGTCGTAGTTGTGCTCGGTGGCGGTCAGTAGTCCGCTCACATTAAGACATTTAGTTTTTGGAGTCTGTGACTACTGACCACCACTCGGCACAATCATCTTTCCTTTTTCTTTTCTCAGATCTCACCTCCCACTTCACAACTTAGAGTTATCCACACTTTTTATTTTTTCTTTATTGTTTGTTTTGTTTTTTTCACCGATAATTAGAGCAGTCAGGTGACGACAATTTTTTTGGTCGAAGTTGTCACCCCTACTTAAAAAAACAAAAATTAACTCTCACTACAATGGCAAAGAAAAAGAAGGCCGCTAAGAAGGCCAAGAAGTCAAAGAAAAAGAGAATGTAATTTTCTTGTTCTTGATACCTAACCCCGTCGCTCGCGAGCGACGGGGTTTTCAGTTATAATGCCAATCTATGTCACTCTTAGGCAGTTTATTCAAATCTGACCAAGCCAAAATCTTAGACCAACTGACCCCCACCGTAGCCGCAATTAGTGAGGCTGAACAGGCGGTTAAAGCCTTGAGTGATGAGGCGCTAGCCGCTAAAACGGCTGAGTTTAAGGCCCGTCTCCAGGCGGGGGAGAGCCTAGATGACTTGGCGCCCGAGGCCTTCTCGGTGGTGCGTGAGGCGGCGGGCCGGACGCTTGGTCAGCGTCATTATGATGTCCAACTTTTGGGCGGATTAGTTCTGCATCAGGGTCAGATTGCCGAGATGAAGACCGGTGAAGGAAAAACTTTAGTGGCGACACTCCCGATTTATTTAAATGCATTGACCGGGCGAGGTGTTCACCTCGTGACCGTCAATGATTACTTGGCGCGGCGTGATGCCGTTTGGATGGGTCAGATTTATTCTTTTTTGGGCCTTTCGGTTGGGGTGATCAACAATCAAGCCTCTTATTTATATGATCCGGCCCAGTCGGAAAAAGAAGATAAAGAGCGAGATCAGGAGGGCTCGTTTAAAATTTTTTACGATTTTCTCAAACCTTGCCAGCGGGCCGAGGCTTATGCCGCCGATATTACCTATGGCACCAATAACGAATTTGGTTTTGATTATTTGCGTGATCACTTGGCCTATGATCCGGGCCAAGTTGTCCAGCGGCGCGATTTCCACTACGCCATTATTGACGAGGTGGATTCAATTTTAATTGATGAGGCGCGCACCCCGCTGATTATTTCGGCCCCGGTGGCCGAGTCGCAGGAGCTCTACCAGCGCTTTGCCGAGCTCGCTCGGAGTTTAAAAGAGGGCGAGGATTACGAAGTGGATCACAAACAAAAGGCGATTACCTTAACCGAGGCCGGGATTGACCGGGCCGAAAAAAAGCTCGGCTTGGGTGATCTCTACACTGAGGGCGGCGTCAAATATGTTCATCATTTGGAAACAGCCGTCCGGGCCGAGGCGCTCTTTTTGCGCGACCGCAACTATGTGATCAAAGATGGCGAGGTGATTATTGTGGATGAGTTTACCGGTCGGCTCCAACCGGGTCGGCGCTGGTCGGAAGGACTCCATCAGGCAATTGAAGCCAAGGAGGGCGTTAGGATCAAAGAAGAGTCGCGGACTTTTGCCACCATCACACTGCAAAACTATTTTCGCTTGTACGAAAAAATCGCCGGTATGACCGGCACCGCTCAGACCTCAAGCGAGGAATTTTTAAAAGTCTACCGCTTGCCGGTGGTAGCCATCCCGCCCAACCGTCCGAGCGCGCGGCTGGATCAGCCGGATCTCATTTTCCAAACCGAAGTTGGAAAATTAAAAAATTTAACGCGGGCCATTAAAGAGCTGCAGCAAAAGGGTCAGCCAGTTTTAGTTGGCACCGTCTCGATTGAAAAAAACGAACTAGTCAGCAGCCACTTTAGGGCGGCGGGCATTGCCCACAAAGTTTTAAATGCCAAAAATCACGAGGAGGAAGGAGCGATTATTGCCGGCGCCGGGGCTCGGGGCAGCGTTGTTATTGCCACTAACTTAGCTGGTCGAGGGGTCGACATCAAGTTGGGTGGCCCAACACCAACTAATGAGGAGTATGAGGCAGTCAAAAATTTAGGTGGTCTTTATGTGATCGGGACCGAGCGCCACGAGGCCCGGCGTATCGATAATCAGTTGCGCGGTCGCAGTGGCCGGCAGGGTGATCCGGGCGAGACACGCTTTTATTTATCGTTAGAAGATGATTTGATGAAGGTCTTTGCGCCAGAGCGGGTCAAAAATTTAATGGGTAAGTTAGGTTTGCCGGAAGATGAGGCGATCGAACACAATTTGGTTAGCAGGGCGATTGAATCGGCCCAAGGCAAGATCGAAGGTCTAAACTTTGATTTGCGCAAGCATTTGCTGGAATATGACGATGTGACGACTCACCAACGCGCAACGATTTACAGCCGGCGCGAGGAAATGCTTTTTGGCGATGAGGCAGAGGCCATGGAGTGGTTGAATGAAGTGAGAGTGATCGCTGGTCAAGAATTTGAAAAAATAATTGAGGAGAAGAAAAAGATTTTGGGCGAGAGTTTTAGCGCGGTGATCAGGAACTTGGCCTTGCGGGTGATTGATCTTTTTTGGGTTGAGCACTTGGAGGCGCTGGAGCAAATGCGCCGCAGTGTGCGTTTGCGCGCCTATGGTCAGCGTGATCCGCTGGTGGAATTTAAACGCGAGGGACTCCGTTTGTTTAAGGAAATGCAGGGAGCAATCTATGCTGAATTTGTAAACTTGCTAACGCATCTAGAAATTAAAGAGGGGATGGCGCCAACCATTACA
>CAZMXZ010000056.1:0-3470 GCA_964570405.1 uncultured Candidatus Saccharibacteria bacterium
TTGCCAGAAATCTTTTTTAGCAATCTCTCGTCCACATAGGGACCCTTTTTTAGTGATCGTGACATAAAAAACCGTCCCATTGCTGGGACGGTTTTATGTTACCAGATCAGGCCATAATGTCAAACTAGGAGCAAATACTTTTTCATGTCTTTATTTTATTATGACGTCAATAATTGGCAGGCTTTTGACCTAGTGGCCGAATCAAATATTCCGGTCTGAGGCGAAATGAGGGGCAGCTGTTTACCATATAGTAACGTACTGGACTGGAAGCGATTGACATCGGAAACGGTATAGGTGCCGTAAATGCCGCGAGCAGAAGGGAAATCGCATAACTGATTAGGCAAATTGTTGCCTTGAGCATCCTTCTGGCAGGGCAAAACATTGACCAAGAAATCCTGCAACGTAGTGACCGGTTTAGAACCACCATTTACCGGCTGAAAGTTAACAATGGTATCAGTATCAGACACATCATGATACCAAGGCCAGAAAGGCTCCCAGACATTATGATGGATCTGCAAACCACCGCCACGAGAATAAGGATCAACATTAAACGGGCAATAGCTACGACAATTAAAAATAATCACATATTTACTTTTGATTCCATCAATGACTATTGATGGCGTTTCATTAGAACAACTACTCCCCCAATGCAAGGTTGTGTCAAAGGCAGCCGTTACCGGCACGGTGCAGTTAGCCACGACGCTACCAAGCGTGGGATCACGGACAAAAGTGGCCGTGCAACTAAGAGTCGGATCTTCGACGTTAGAACATCTGACGGTAGCACCAATTAAGAGACCGTTGTCGTTCCCGCTGGCACTGCAAACTATCCCAATAGTTGGGTTAACACTGGGAATGGTATAAATCCGGAAGGGATTTGAAAAACCACAATATCTATTCTGATTCGTATCAGTAATTTTTACATTTCCGTTACAAATACGAATTGAGTAATCACCATCAGGATATGCTGAACCAACCAACCACTCGGTAGTGTTTATGACACTGGGTGATGATGATGTTTTTAGAAATTTATAACCGGTAGTTTCATACTCATAATATATATTAACCGAGGGATAGGGGGGCAAGATCGAGCCCCACGACCAGGTAATCACCACCTTTGCTGCCGCGCCCGGTTGCCGGGTGTAAACCGATTCGCCAGAGATAACAACAGCGCTACTATCCGGCGGCGCCAATACTGCCGGAACGGGTAAAGATTTTAATCCAGCGGTTAGATCATCTGGCCCATAAGTCAACTTGACTGACTGATTGATCGTCTGAAGGAAGAATAAACCGGTGGTGGCAATAGCGACAAAAGTGATGACGGGTGGAACTTTTTGGCTTTTTAGATAAAACATTTTTTAAATTTAGTCCTACAATCCTTGCTCAATTAGATGGCTCGCCCAATATAAAGTCGTCTCACCAAAAACACCAGTCCGAGGCAAACCTCGGCTACACTGGAAGAGCTCAACATCATTAGCAGTGTAACTACCATAAAAGCCCCGGGTGGCACCGGTCAATTCTGGCCGCATAAATCCCCCATCCTTTATGCACAGCCCACTCATCAGGCCGGTGTGATGGGCGGCATAGATAAGGAAGTCTTGGAGCAAGCTGACTGGTCGATAAGTTTTTCCATCCTTATCGTCATCACCGGGCTTAGCCGGGCCTAAAGGAGAATACTTCCGACAATCAAAAGTCACGCTATGGTAAGAGGGCTGACTGGAGCCAGGCACAATCGTGATGGTTGCACTTGTGCAACTGCTCCGCCAAGTCATCGCCGTACCAGCCGGAACAATCTTAGAAACTTGGCAAGTTCCAAAATTAGTGGCCGTGCAGGCCAAACTAGAATTATCGCTGGCGCTATAGGAGATGGAAAAGATGGCTAACGGACTGGAAATAAAAACCGGATTAACTATGGAAAAGGTGACTCGCCGCTCGTTGAGTTGGAGTGGCTGCTCAATTAAAAAGCTGTCGCTTAACGAGCAATCGCCAACTCCGGTTTTGCCCGATAGGCAAACGGCAAAATAATACTCGCCCAGTCGATCAGCGGTCCAGGGTCTTGAGTCAGGATTAGTTTTTGGTCTTATCCCTGTCGCTAGTTTGGCGGTTGAGCCATCGCGCGGGCAAATCGTACCGCCTTGGCAGAGATAAACGTCGATTCGTGGCAATGACCCGCTAGAAAACCAGGTGGTGATCGTTAGCATATTCCCCAAATAATTGTGGCCAGAATTTGGATCCGTTGAATTGACGACATCAACCGCTATGGGAGAAACACTAACGGCCGCTAGCTGATTTTCTAACCCATAAGTCAACTTAATCGAATGATTGATTGACTGGAGTGAGAACAAGCTTAAAGCGGCAATGACCACAAAAACAATGACTAGCGGGATCGTTTTTTGCATTGCTATTTAGTTAGCCTAATTCTACCGCACTATCAATTTTGAGCTTAGCTCGTTATCAACATGCCAAGGCCTCCCCTTGGCATGATTTAGAGAGTTTTAGAGACAAAGAGTGGCCCTAGGTTAGAGGTGACAACTTGGCCAGTTGGATTTGTGGCACTGGTTCCGTAATTTACCCCCGTGATTCGAAACGTTTCGACTGTCCCCGGCGAGAGTAAGGCTCCATTTTTGCTGAAAGTTCCGAAGTAGGTGAAGAGTCGATCCGCGCCATTTGGTAATCGATAAGACACACTTGTATCGCCAGCAATAGCCGCGATATTAATGCTGGTTAAGGTCGTCGATGATGTATACGGTGAGGAGCTTGTTGCCAAAGCTATGCCGGGGAGGCGACCAATATACAGATCTTGTATGTTATTAGCCGACGCTGTGGCAATAAAACTTAGAGCCATATCGCAGCTGGTCCAGCCATAATTTTGTCCATAAGCAGAAAAGCAATTACTTAATGTTGCACCACTGGGTACAATATTAACCATCTGGCTGGTGTAAAGACTATCACCACTCGTCACATTAGTTGCATTTACCACTGATAGAGTATTGAAATTGGTGTCAGTCCCAACAATACTCTTGCCAACCAGCGTCGACGAGGCACTAACGCCGGCATTCCCGGCTGGAATATCAGCAATAACTTTAAGATCCATCCAAACATCTTGCGTAAGCGGAATAGCTAACTGATTGAATGTTGGATTTCCGGCTGTGAGAGAGTTGGCTCCGGCCAGTAACTTACCATTGCCATCATACAACCGGACATTTTGATACAGAGAAGTGGTGGCAATACCCTTACTGTTATTTAGATTAAAACTCAAACTATTAATTGTGCCACTTTGATTTTGAACCTTCACGCTAAATTGCCCGAGAAGAACGTCACTTGTAACCGTAGTCGGCGACACAAGAATTGTTTGCTTTGAGGGAGCATATGGACTTAATCTAGTGTAGACAAAACCAACAGAGGCTGTTGTGCAAGCCAAAGCATTAATTTTGGCTCGCGTTGTGGCATAAACTTTACCCACTTCAGTTGCC
>CAZMXZ010000057.1:0-3384 GCA_964570405.1 uncultured Candidatus Saccharibacteria bacterium
CGGTGGCGACGATTACATAAAATAATAACTACCTGCGCGTTTTCTACGCCCGCGTTGGTAAGCCTTATTGTTTAATTTGCGGCCAAGAAATAAAAAAATTGAGCAATGAAGAAATTACCAACTTTGTTTTAGAGTTAATCAGAACGGGCAAGCATGGCTCGGTCAAAATATACGCCCCGCTTATCCGTGGTCGCAAGGGTGAGTATTACCAATTGCTCTATGATCTGCTCGATAAGGGCTTTAGCGAGGTGCTGGTGGATGGGAAAAATTATAAACTCCGGGAGCGAATTATTTTAGATAAAAATAAAAAGCACGAGATTGACGTTTTGGTGGACGAGATCAGCACGGCTGATCTTTATGCCACCAAAACAAACAAAAAGGAAACGCTAAAAAAGACGATCAAAAAAACTCTCCAAGATTCGGCCCTTGAACGTTTGCGCGAGGCGGTGGAGAAGGCGCTGGATGAGTCGGCCGGTCTAGTCCGAGTCTCTCTGGCTGGTGAGGAGCACATTTTATCGGCTCGTTTTGCCTGCCCCCGTGACGGCTTTAGCTACCCCGAGATTGAGCCACGCCTCTTCTCCTTTAACTCCCCCTACGGGGCCTGCCCGACTTGCCATGGTTTGGGGACCAAACACTTTTTTGGCAACGAACCTTGCCCCGACTGTCGTGGCGCCCGCTTGCGGCCCGAGGCCTTGAACGTGCGGATCAATAATAAAAATATTGTGGAAGTGGCCGCTCTACCAATTAACGAGGCCAGTGACTGGCTGGCAAAAATAAAATTAAGCGAGAAGGAGCAAGAAATTTCGGCCGTCGTCGTGCGAGAGATTGCCGCCCGGTTAAAATTTTTACTCGACGTTGGCTTGGATTATTTGACGCTTGATCGGCGAGCCAACACCTTATCGGGCGGCGAGAGTCAGCGGATCCGCCTGGCTTCCCAACTGGGTTCGCGGTTGGTCGGCACGCTCTATGTGCTCGATGAGCCGACGATCGGTCTCCACGCTCGCGATAATGATCGGCTGGTTAAAACGCTCAAGGATCTCCGCGACTTAGGCAATACAATTATTGTGGTGGAGCATGACGAGGACACAATTTTTGCCTCGGACTACATGGTTGATATTGGACCGGGAGCGGGCGTCCATGGCGGCAAGATTGTGGCCGCTGGTGAGACGGAAGAATTATTAACAACCAAACATCCGCCCTCATCGCTAACGCTTGATTATTTGCGGGGCGAAAAATTTATTGCCAAACCGGAGCAGCGGCGGACGAGCGAAAAGGGAGTAATCCGGATTAGGGGTGGAAACATTTTTAATATCAAAAATTTGAACCTTGATCTACCGCTTGGCAAATTGGTGGCGATCACCGGCGTCTCGGGCTCGGGTAAATCCAGCTTTGTTTACGAGATTTTGGCTAAAAACCTCCAGGCCCGCTTTGACCGCCACTACCGGAGCAATAAAATTTTTAATTGCAAAGAATTTGGCGGGACGGAATATTTAAGTCGAACGGTAATGGTCGATCAATCGCCAATTGGCCGGACGCCGCGCTCCAACCCAGCCACCTATACTGGCGCCTTTACCTTTATCCGCGAGCTGTTTGCCTCGACCGAATTGGCCCAGGTCCGAGGCTGGGGTGCTAGCCGCTTCTCTTTTAACGTTAAGGGCGGGCGTTGTGAGGCTTGCCAGGGCAACGGGACAATCGCTGTGGAGATGCACTTTTTACCGACGGTTTATGTGGAGTGCGATGTTTGCCGCGGTAAGCGCTTTATGAAGGAAACGTTGGAAGTCAAATACCAACATAAAAATATTGATGATATTTTGCATTTGACGGTGGAGGAGGCTTCAGAATTTTTTAAAGACATTCCGGCGATTGCTGATCGACTCAAAACTTTAAACGAAGTTGGCTTGGGCTACTTACAGTTGGGTCAATCAGCCACGACATTATCAGGCGGTGAGGCCCAGAGAGTAAAAATCTCATCGGAACTATACCGACCCCAAACCGAACGGACAATTTATATTTTGGACGAGCCAACCGTCGGCCTGCATTATGAAGACGTTCGCCACTTGGTGGCTATTTTGCACCGCTTGGTGGAGCGGGGGAATAGTGTGGTGGTGATTGAACATAATATGGAAGTGATCAAAAACGCCGATTATGTGATTGATCTGGGACCGGAGGGGGGTGATGGTGGCGGCCACTTAGTGGCCAAGGGGACGCCGGAAGAAGTCGCCCACGCTCCCGGCTCTCACACCGCCAAATACCTCAAGAAAACTTTAAGAAAATAGTTGTCACAAGGGTTACCCTCGTGATAGATACAAAAAACTACCGTTTTCGGGTAGTCTTGCGCTTCTCCTCTCGTTTCAACTTGATTATGCAGGCTTCAATAACGAATCGTGTAAGTGTAATCTTACGGCGTTGGCAGTAGTTCCTGATTCGGTTCATTAAATCATCCTCAACCCAAGCCGCGACAGCAAGTTTGTATCTATTCATCTTGGCTCCAACCGTACCAAAGTCTATGGTTTAAACTAAAGTATTAACGATGCAAAGTCAAGGTTTGAAGAAATAAAGCGAATATGTTATAAAAGCCAGTAGCACCTTGAGAGATGGAGGAAGCAACCGCAAGGTTGTGGGAATAACGGGATTGGTGGAGACCATGCATAACCTCCAAGCAAAGGCAGCTCTAATTCTGTGTGACTCAGGCAAAACAAAATAGACTAACTGCTCTCCCCAGATCTGGCCAATGAGCCTACGACCCGTTACAAAGGTTTGGAAATTGCGAGGAGTAGCTCGGACTGATGGCGATACTCTTTTCGACCAATTAGTGATGTCCGAGTGAAGATAGCAATGTGGTACTGGGATTAGTAAGAGAATTCTGCGGTCCCGTCGGTCTGGCTTGGCCTCCATCTCTCAATTGACTCCTGACCCGATTAGGGCAGGAGTCTCTTTTTTCAATAAAAAAATCGCTCTCACAAGAGAGCGATTAACTCGTTTGTTGATTATTGTTGAATAGACTCACTTGCTCTTTGTGTGAAAAAGAGAGCTACTGCGACACAGAGTAGCCCCGCGATAATTGGTCCGATCGAGAACGCGTGTTTCATAATGGTTAACACGTTAATTCCCACTCCGACACCGGCGGTGAAATTGACAATAGCGACTTTTGCCATTGTCGATTTATTCTTGCTTGTCAATTTAATATCCTACCTTCTTTATTTTTCTGTTGTTTATTATATACTATACATAATGATTAGTCAAGATTTGAAGAAATACAAATTGCCGGATCAGCCGGGGGTGTACTTTTTCTTGAAGGGGAAAAAGGTGCTCTATGTGGGTAAGGCCAGCAGTTTACGTGACCGCGTCAGAAGTTATTTTGCCAAAGATTTAAGTCTTACCCGT
>CAZMXZ010000058.1:0-3381 GCA_964570405.1 uncultured Candidatus Saccharibacteria bacterium
ACCGTCAAGACTGACAATAGACTTATCCACCCCTAAAATATCTTGGCCGTGGCCAAGAGCAATTGCTGATTGGCTAGAATTAAGAGCAAAATCAGCACCAACAGGAGCAGACCATTGATGATTAAAACTGGGTATTGAATTCTTATTTTGATAAAGACGTTAAGAACCAGAGCGATCAAAACCAAGGCGGCCAAAGCAAAATAAATAAAGCCAATCAAGCGCCCTGGTTGAACCAAGAGTCGATCTAACCACGAAATATTTTGATCGGTTGTGACTTCTGCGCCCTTAACACTAGATGTCCCCGCGGTGGTGGTTGCTAATGACCCCGACGCTACGGTCGGGGCTCTCAAACCCGTAGCCGCTGTTAGCGGACGGCTTTCCCGGTTGACACTAGCTGCCTCGGCTACACTCGGCCGGCCGAAAAACTGAACCACAAAGATCGCCGGCCGACCCTGGAAGAGGCCCGAGGCGGTGGCAATCCCAATCTCGGTGAAGTTGCCGTTTAAGAGGTTAGCCCGGTGTGAGGGTGAGTTGAGCCAGGCGTTGACCACATCACGAGAATCTAAAAAGTTAACAGCCAAATTTTCTCCCGCCGCTTGGTAAGAGTAGTGAGCCTGGTCCAGCCAGTACCAAGGCGCCAAACCGTCGGGTGTGACGTGAGCAAAGTAGCCGCGGGTAGCCATGTCGTTGGCTTTTTGCTGTGCCGCCGCTACTAGTTTATTGTTAACGGCAAGAGTGTTCTCACCATCGGCTTGCCGACTTTGATTAGTCTCTTCCACCAAAACAGTCGGCAAAACTAGTCCTAAGAGTTTGGACCGGGGTAAAACAATTTGCGTCCCGACTAAAAAAACCAGCTCCACCACCAAAACCACCCCCAGAATGGTGAGGGTGGCTGGCCGACGGAGAATAACCGGTTGATGGTCATTCTCCGCTCCGGGAATGAAATATATTTTAAGTTTTCTCACTCCCCCATTCTAACTTCTCCCTTCCCCTTATGGCAAGGGTGGGATCGGTAAATCGAGTGAGGCGCAGTAGAGCATGTTGATCCAGCGCTTAGTCGTTTTGTAGACATAGCCGGTCGGGGTCTTGATATTAGGATGACCATAGGCCAGCCAAGGGCCTAAAACATTAGCGCCATATTTAACCTGGAAGGCGTTAACCGCCGCCCGAGTCAAGACACCATAAAAGCCGGTGACGGGCAAATTGGCACCCTCGTGACTGTTTAAGAAATTCTGGAGTTTAATTACCTCGCTGGGATTATTTTTGCGGCCAAACTTGATGTATTCGGTCAAGAGCGGACCGCAAGAGGTTGAGGCACCTAAGACTTGACCAGGAGCTCTAATAAAGCCTTGGCCGCCCCCGGTCGAACCGCCACCGCCTCCACCTCCACCGCCACCGCCACCCGAAGGAGGTGGAGTGCTTGGTGGCGAAGTGATAAAAGTATTTGTGATAGTACAGCTCTTAATCTCCCCCACCCCAAGGGTGACCACACCACTGCTGTTGCAGTCGCCACTAAAAGTAGCTTGATAGTTAGTCGTCGAGCCAGTCTCGCTGATTTGGTATTGGCCGGCGTTAAAACTATTTTCTTGCCTGCTCACAACCGTAGTAGAACCAACCCTCAAAATAAAATCGCTAGTCGTGGCCGTGCCGCCACTAATCACCTTAGTCACAGTTAATTTGGGAGCAATGTCATTGTTAATAATGGTGCAGGTCTTGTGCTGACCGGGAGTGATTGTGCCCGAGCAAGTTGTCTCAACACCAGTCGAGCTGGCATAACCAGCGGGGCCGGATTCACTGACAGCAAAGGTAGTCGTGCCGTTGGTAAAGCTAACGACGGTGCCCGTGGCCGAGCCGGGGAAAGAGCTGGGTGTACCGCCGCCGCTGACAGAGATAGTAAAGTCACTGCCGGTAGCGATGCCACCATTATCGTTTGTGACTTGCTTGTAAACAGTGAGAGTTGATGTAGCCGGTGGGGTAGCCGGAATATCATCATTAATGATCGTACAGGTCACACTTGTGCCCGGTGTTAGATCTCCGCTACAGGTGCCCTGGGTGGAACTAGCATAGCCAGTTGGGCCTGATTCAGAGACTGAAAAACTGGTGGTGCCAGAGATAAAAGATACTATTGTTCCTAAAATTGAACCGGGGAAAGAGCTGGGTGTACCGCCGCCGCTGACAGAGATAGTAAAGTCAGAGGAGGTTGAATTGCCCGTGCCACTATCGTTCCGGACTTCTTTAACGACCGTTACCGTCGAAGTGGCCGGCGGTGGAGGTGGCGGACCAAAAGTATTAGTGATCGTGCAAGTAGTGGTGGCACCAGAACTAATACTGACCGTACCACTACCACAGGCCGAGAAGTCACCACTATATCCAACAACTGGATCTTCCGTAATCTGGTAAGTGCCAGCCTGCAAATCATAATTTCGGCCAGAGGAACTGCCAGGATCAGCCGCTACCTCTTGGCTAGAAGAAGCTTCTGTAACACGGATAGTAAAATTAGCTGGGGTGGCTGAACCACCGGCATCGTTGTTTACATTTTTAACTATTATCAAGTGGGCGGCGGGCTCGGGTACAACACAGACAGGAAAAGTACTAAACTCTGCATCAGCGGAATCGGCACCGCGTTCATTTTGATGATAAACAGTAACTTTAATTATTCTACTCCCACCGGCAGGAAAATCTTGTGGCCCACCGTCAAAGGTAAAGGTGTAGTCGCCGTTGTCTAAAACAGTAAAGTTTGAGTTGGCGGTTGTTGTGGCCAAACCGCCCCACTCTATACTGACATGATATTTATCTGGCCCGCTACCTAGAGGACCAGTCACGGTTCCACTTCCAGAAATAGAGACTGGGCTAAAAAGCGGATGATCCGGACAAGAAAATTCAGTCGAGGCCGGTTGGCCATTAATTTGATCAATAGTGATGGACGCTGTGTGTGGAGAAACGGCTTGGGTGACTGTAAAAACTCCCATTATCCCTGCTAGTAAAAAAACCGGCGCTAAAAGTTTTGCTAAATCAACCTTAGTAATAGACATAAACTATTTTTTTATTAACGTTATTAAAGCCTCTAATATTTGACACAAGATACCACTCCTGACTTAAAAAGTCAAGTCAAAATAGCAGTCGGTGTGGACAGCCTGTTAATAATAAGTGGAGAAGTTTTTTAGCGGGTGACGGAAATGGCACTAGCCAATTCGGGAGTGGCTGTGATGGTGACCCGACCATCGGTTGATGACGAGACTTTGTAACCAGTGTCGTAGTTAGTGGCGCTCGTGACCTGACCGATCTTTGTATCAAACGGCAAATTAGCAATGTAAGTCGGGACCAAACAGTTATATAAGTCTGCCACGGTGTTAGAAATATTCACGCCAGTACCGGTAAAAT
>CAZMXZ010000059.1:0-3334 GCA_964570405.1 uncultured Candidatus Saccharibacteria bacterium
GCGGTTCATGCTATGGGGAAACTCATATCTCAGAGAAAGTAGAAGACGGTGTTATAGAGCTTAGAATTTAGGCAAAATGAAACCACAAGAAATTCTAAAATCTGAAGGATTTGTACATGTGTATGAGTGGCACGATGAGCCAGGAGTGAAATATCCTGCACGTGCACATAAGGGTAAGGTCTCTCTTTTTATTCAAAACGGTGACGTTACCTTTAATTTTTCTGACAAAACAAATTGCACTATATCTTCCGGTCAACGCTTTGATGTTCCGATTGGACTCGAGCACACTGCAATGGTTGGATCAAATGGGTGTGATTATATTGTTGGCGAAATGATCGAGGGAGATTCTTAGAAAATGTTAGTGTCATAGAGTTTAAGCGATAAAAAATGATCGACCAAGATATATTTAGCTCTACTGTGAATTTTTTTGGTGTGAAGGGGCTTGTATTTATTGGTGATAAAATACTTGTTTATCGCCGTGATAACAAAACAAAAATTTGCCCATTATTGATTGATTTGCCCGGGGGAGGCCGGGAAGGAAAAGAAACGCCACTAGAAACTTTTAGCAGAGAAGTTAAGGAAGAATTTGGGATTAATATTAATAAAGATGATGTTGTGTTTGCAAAAAAGTATCAAGGTATAGTTGATTCTAGTCTACAACACTACTTTTTCATAACAAAATCACTTAACATTAAAGAAACTGATTTAATACTAGGTAATGAGGGCGTCGAATTTTATTTGCTATATCCTCAGACCTACCTTGAACTAACTGATGCAGTTGAAAACCAACAAAAAAGAGTAAAAGAATATTTAATCTTGTTAAAGACATATATAAAAAAGACCCCAGTTGCCTAGGGTCCCTCGCCTTCGCCATCAGACGAGTTAGCACTCAAACGTTCGCGCAAGCGCTCGCGTAAAATTCCAATCGTCTCACTGACGGCCCGCAACTCTTTTAAAGAGCGGGCAACCGTTTGCTCAAGATGAGACTGAACAAAACGCAGGTCGTCACTGTCGCGGCATTTTTCAACTTGTTTGCCCGCCGCTCTAAATTCGGCCGCTAAAGAGGTTGTGCTTTTGGCATCGAGCTCATTTTTTAGGAACTCAATTATGTCATTGCAGCGCTGACGACTGTCGGCATCGGCAAAAGCTGATTTGAATTTGGCGACATGACCAAGCAAATCGTGGCACCGGTGCTCATGCTGGGCCAAGAATGCATCGATCTCTACCACCTGATCTCTTTTAACAGTGACCAGTTTCCGGCCTCCGGTTGTGGCCACTGTAAGGCTGGGCGGTCCCAGAGTTTTGGCCGGCAAAAGGGTCGAAATAAGCATAACCAGAGCGACGATGATCTGGATCATTTTAAGGACCTCCTTGGCGGTAATCCGTGCTTAGCTCGGAATTCATCCAGGAGTTCATCCCCGTTTTCAATTTCTACCCGCTCAACCCCTGGTGTATCAGAGGGAACTAAATGGTAAATGCCCTTTTTCCGAGCGTAATCTTCCATTTGAACCCAGGCGACAAATGACTTGCCCTCATTAACAGCTTCTTCACCGTTAAAGCAGACAAAAGGCCATCGCTTTCGCCAGTTGGTGCCCAAGTGTTCCTTGCAGTAAGCTTCGGCATCGGTATCACAAAACACCACGCGTATTTCACCCGGATCAGCCAGACCAAG
The DNA here is from genome assembly GCA_964570405.1 of uncultured Candidatus Saccharibacteria bacterium. Lineage (GTDB taxonomy): Bacteria > Patescibacteriota > Minisyncoccia > Phycocordibacterales > XYD1-FULL-46-19 > CAZMXZ01. The sequence continues at coordinate 1,673 of CAZMXZ010000059.1, forward strand.
TGGTGCACCCCCTGGACCCACTTTGTATATTTGGGTATTAGGGCCAAGTTTGTTTAATGTTCGAAATTCTCGCTCCTCATCCGCGGTTATTGGTGCTGACCACGACGCAATACGTCCCATTTCAAAATCCTCCTTTTAAGGATTGATCTGTTGCTAAAGCTAGCATATTGTAATGAAGTTGTAAAGAAAAAGGCGAGCTCATCTGAGTCCGCCAGAATATTGAGTTTTGCTAACCAGTTTGTTCGTCGGGTTTGATGGTCAAAACGCGGGCAACTTCTTCTGGTGAGAGTGCCAGATCATCAAGAGAAATTTCGGCCAGATCCATTTCGCGTCGGAACTGCTGCTTTAGGCTCCTGATATTATCGCTGTTTCCTCGCAGCGCGAGCCAGTGGCAGCTTGCGGCCCGTCTGGCGCAGGCTCTCAACAATTGACCCCACTCTTCTTCACTGGTTGAGAGATCGCTCCAGGAGAGAGCATTAGCAAGTCTCTCTTTATCAATCTGATCTGCCATGTCGTGGTACGATTGAAAAATTTCCTGGCCGTCAACGAAACGTTTTAGATCACTCGCTCGGCGTTTGCAATGATTAACAGCATTCCCTCGGTTGCAGAACTGGGTGATTGCTTGGCCGATGAAGTTTTTCTCCTCAAGCGGCCAATCGTTGGTCAATTTTGAAGCCAGCAGATACTCAATCAGTCGCTTCGAGTCAACCTTATCGGTGTTATAAGTTTCCCACCAACCACTTGGGGTTACTTGATGAGATGAAGTATTACTCCAAACGGCTTGAAGCAAAAGGTTGATTGATGCCCGGCCCCAGCGCTGGTCCTCTTTTTTTTGTTCGTAACGCTGATAGCACTGTATCCAACCCCAGAGACTGTAGACCAGAGCAGTGATGGCCAAAGCAACCAAAATCCAGGAGATGTAAATGTGCATTTTGTCCTCCCTAGGACATAGATTTTACTATTGCTAAAGCTAGCATAGGCGTGCTAAAATGTAAAGTATGGAAGCAAGCTTTTCCACCAAGCCAAAAACATCAGCCAAGGACTTCTTTTTGCACCTGGCGACCATCGCCACCCTCTATTTTGCCGTCTTCAACTTTTTAACCCTCGTTTTCCAAATCATTGACTACAAATTCCCTGACGTTTTAGGAGGTTATGTTGATCCTTATTCAAGCGGCATCCGTTTTGCCATTGCCTCACTCATCGTTGTTTTCCCCGTCCACCTCGCCTTGATGTGGCTCCTGCAACGTGACTACCGAATTGAACCCGCCAAAAGGGAAGTAGCCATACGCAAGTGGCTGGTTTACCTGACGCTCTTTATTGCCGGCGCTGGCATCATTGGTGACTTGATTGCCCTGATCAATACCTTCTTAAATGGTGAGGTTACCACTCGTTTTGGCCTCAAGGTATTGAGTATTTTAATTGTGGCTGGCTTTATTTTTTATTACTACTGGTTGGACTTGCGTCGGGCGGGCGGACTGCCGGCTAAAACGACTAAAACTTTTGCCATTGTGGCCGCCGTGGTGGTGATTGGGACGATCGTTTACGGCTTTACTGTTATGGGTTCACCGGCAACGCAACGCAAATTACGGTTTGATAGTGAACGAGTCAATGATCTCCAAACCATCCAGTGGCAAATCATTAATTACTGGCAGCAAAAAGGAA
>CAZMXZ010000060.1:0-3263 GCA_964570405.1 uncultured Candidatus Saccharibacteria bacterium
CCATTGCTCTAGCGCTCCTCCTCCTCGGCCCCGGCGCCCTCTCTCTCGATTTGCCGTTATAACAATGTCCGCCCACCAGGATTCGGACCTGGGACCGTCTGCTTAAAAGGCAGCTGCTCTACCAACTGAGCTATGGGCGGAATCGCTTTTAGCCTAACACAAAATTTTAGAGATTTAAAATTATTTTTTCGAGACCGAGCGTAAAATTAGCTCGGTCAATTTTGGCGTCTTGGTAGAGAGTGATTAAGTCTTGAGCCAACTGATCGAGCTCGCGCAAAGTAAATTTGGCGGCGCCGCTTTTGGCCTTGCTTAACACAAACGGCTTGAGTGGTAATTTATCTTTCGGCCCAGCAGTTTTAACTAAAAGTAAATTTTTAACCTGCCACCATAGTGGCCAAAACATCTCCTCGGCTTGTAGGCCTGAAGCCAAAGCCTCCTGGTAAGCGAGCCACAACTTTTGCCGATCACGAGTGAGTAATTTATCGGTTAAACCAAAAACGTTGTAGGTTGGATCTTTGGTAACAACTTTTTCTTCGACTGTTTTAACTTTATCGGCGAGAGGCTTAACTAATTTAGCCACCGCCGTCTTCTCACCTGGTTCAATAAAGTAATAGCCGTCAGGGCTTTTCGCAATTTCTTTTAAACTTTTTTTGATTATATCCTCACTGCCCTTAATTTCACTCACATAATCAACTACCACCAACTTAACTTCTCCAAACAAACTCTGGCTGGCCACTGCTTCCTGCCAAGCACTTTGACTAAAATTCTCTGCTTCTAACCGAAAAGTCGCTGCTCTTTTCGGCAAGTACTTTATTTTTGCTTCTCTTCCGATAAGTAAAGTGATCATAAAGAGAGAAGGCTATAATTACGCTTTTTAAAATAATTATCGGTGATTTGATATACCACAGGGGCGAAATTGGTCACGATTTTTTCTTCCCCAATTTTTTTACCCTTTTGATATGTCTCGCGGTATATTTCGTTATAGCGAAAATAGTCTCCACCCCCATTAACAAAACAGTGATTTCTTTCCAGCAGGTGGAATTTTTTTGAAGCTGGCTTATTGGAAAGTATCTGGCCTTTCAGATGAGTGTTGGTTAGCCAGAGTTTTATTTGGAGCGGATGGTCAGAAATATTTCTGATTTTTAAGTCAACATAATTACTAAAAATTGTCGCTCCACTGCCGAAAGGCAAGGTCCTGCCAGAGTCAGGAAAAACATCCACCGAGTGATGATGTCGTTCCACAACCTGAACATTGGCGTGGAGCAGAATCCAAAATAAAAAGTTAGAAAGCTGACAAAGGCCGCCACCAACACCACTTGAGACTTGTCCGTTGGAAATGAGCATCCCGTCGACGTAGCCCGTTTTCCTTGTTACTGGACCAAGGTTGTGCCAGAAAGAAAAAACCTCACCTGGTGGGACAATCAGGCCATCAAGCTTGGCTAGCGCCAGTTTAAGATTAGTTACTTTATTAGTTTGCAACTGTGGGTCGCTATCCCCAAGTTTTCGGTATAGCGGTGATGAATGCCGAGCGATTACCCAAGGCAAGCCAGTTCCTTTTTTTAGCTTTTTTAAATTAAGATTGTTTTCAATACTCCTTTTTAGTCTTCTGGCCAAGATCGCGCCACTGGCCACCACCGGATGCAGGCTGGAGAAGGACTGCCGCTTGGGTCGGTGGTATTCAGAAATGTATCGTCTGATTAAGTCAGTCATTTTGGGCCTAAATCATAGCTCAATAACTAAACCTACCGGCGCATGATCAGAACCAATAATTTTATCTAAAATAAACACATCTTTAACATTCTTCTTTAACTTGGCGCTGACCAAAAAGTAGTCAATCCGCCAACCAATGTTGCGGGCCCGGGCGTTAGCAAAGTGCGACCACCAAGAATATTGAATTTTGTCGGGATAAAGATCCCGGAAAGTATCAACCAAACCGTGCTTAACAAACTGGTCAAAGTCAGCTCGCTCCTCTTTGGTAAAGCCTTTTTTTCCCTCGTTCTCTTTGGGTCGAGCCAAATCCATCGGCTGATGAGCCACATTGTAGTCGCCACAAATTACTACCGGCTTTTTCTTCTCTAATTTTTTGATGTGTTTTAAAATCGCGGCATTAAACTTTTGTTTAAAGGGGATGCGCGAGAGATCGTCTTTGGCGTTGGGAAAATAGACATTCACAAAATAAAATTTATCAAATTCTACCGTCTGCACTCTGCCCTCCCTATCGCCATCCAGTCCGGCCTTGTAACCTGCTACTTTATACTTGTTACTAATGAGTGTTGCTGTTCCCGAATAGCCTGGCCGCTCGGCGGGATTCCAAAATTCTTGGTAGTTTGGAAAATCAAATTTGGCTTCCTCCCGCGCCGCATCTGTAATTTTTATTTCTTGCAAACCCAAAATGTCGGACTGTTCCTTTTTTAACCACGCCCCAAACCCCTTGCGCACGACGGCCCGAATACCGTTAACGTTCCATGATATGAGTGTGATCCTCTGCTTGGCCATTGGGCCATTTTAACACAGCTAAAAAATCTTGACTTTAAGCTCAAATTGAGAGAGAAATAAGACAGAAACAATAAAAGGAGAGCACAATGAAATGTGAGATCTGTGGTTCTTACGACAAGGAGTTGCTATATATGCTACCGATTAGGCAGCATAACGGTTCACTCATTACCATTGCGTGTCACAACTGCGCCTGGGATAGTGGTGCCTATTGCCAGAAGCACCATAAGCCACATTTTGGTTTTGAGGACGGGAGCACCGCCTGCCAGGACTGCATTGAGGAGATGATTGAGCAAGAACAACCCCGCACCGACGAGTGGGCGGAAAAACTACGTCAAGGCCTGGGCGAAAGCCACTACGCTGTGCTGATCCAGGCGGCTGAAATTGCCATAGATATTGTTGGCGGCCCAATTACAATCGCCGTTTTACGCTTTATCGCTACGCGGGCACGGCGAGAGAATCTGTCGTTCCAAGAAGTAGTTGACCGAGCCCTCTCCGAAAAAACTGCCGCCTTCATTGTCCCCCACATGTATCCTGCTCGTGTTTGAGCAAACATCACCCCGCCCTAATCACGGCGGGGTATTTTTATTTGTATTTTTTCAAAACTTGTAAATCAGTCTCCAGAGTAATCTTGGCCTTAGCCACTGAGCTATATTAACATAAAAAAACGGCCCCATATTGTTGCGGGGCGGGCTCCGACTTTTTCCAAACTGTTCTTAAAACTCCACCACAATAGCGGGTGATGCCTCCAGGAAGATAATACTGGAAAG
>CAZMXZ010000061.1:0-3127 GCA_964570405.1 uncultured Candidatus Saccharibacteria bacterium
CGCTGCTCCCAATCCAAATTATCAACCCCCGGCCGCTCCAAGCCCGACTGAAAGAGTTTTACACCACCAACCAGCTATCGCAGTTTATGAATCAAGACAATGTGCTGGCCGAGTTGGAGCACCTGCGCACCCTCTCGGCTCTTGGCCCTGGTGGTCTCTCGCGCGAACGGGCCGGACTGGAAGTCCGCGATGTCCACACCTCCCACTACGCTCGGGTTTGCCCCATCAACACGCCCGAAGGTCCAAACATTGGGCTGATCTTCCGCCTCTCGACCTACGCCCGCGTTAATGAGTTTGGTTTGATCGAGGCGCCCTACTGCAAAGTCAAAAATGGTAAGATCACCGACGAGATTGTTTACCTCAACGCCCTGGAAGAGGAACAATACAAAATTGCTCACGCCGCTACGACCTTTGATCAGTCAGGTCAATTGCTGGAAGAAAAATTAGAAGTCCGGCACCAAGGTCAGCCCGGTTTGGTTGACCGCGACGAAGTCGACTTTATTGATGTGGCTCCGAACGAAGCCTACTCGGTGGCCACCTCGATGATCCCATTTTTAGAACGTGACGATGCCAACCGGGCCTTGATGGGTTCCAACATGCAACGCCAAGCCGTGCCGTGCATTAAGCCAGAGGCGCCCCTAGTGACGACCGGGATGGAGCACCGAGCGGCACTGGACTCGGGTCGATTAGTCTTGGCCAAAGCGGCTGGCACAGTGACCGCCGTTGACGGTCGGAGCATCGTGGTGGAAACGTCTGATGGCAAAGATACCTATGATCTCAACACTTTTACTAAGACTAACAACAACACCATCTTTCATCATCGACCGGCCGTGATGCTTGGTCAACATGTTAAAAAAGGCGGACTCTTAGCTGACACTTCCTCAACCGTCGATGGTCAATTGGCAATTGGTCAGAATGCCCTAGTCGCCTTTATGTCGTGGGGTGGGGCTAATTATGAGGACGCCATTATTATTTCTGAACGTCTCGTCAAAGACTCCAAACTTTCCAGTATTTATATTGAAGAGTTTGAATCGAGCGTCCGCGATACTAAACTCGGGCCCGAGATCACCACTCACGACATCCCCAACGTTGGTGAGGCCAAACTGAAAAACTTGGACGAGGAGGGGATTGTCCGGATCGGAGCCGAAGTTGGACCCAACGACATTTTGGTTGGAAAAATTACCCCCAAAGGTGAAACGGAATTAACCCCTGAGGAGCGCTTACTCCGCTCGATCTTTGGTGAGAAGGCCCGTGAGGTTAAAGATTCCTCGCTCCGTTTGCCTCACGGCAAAAAAGGCCGAGTAGTGGGGGTTAAAGTTTTTTCCCGCGATCATGGTGATCGGTTAGAGTCTGGTTTAATCAAAAAAATCTATATTCAAGTCGCTCAAATGCGCAATGTCTCAGCTGGTGATAAGCTGGCTGGTCGTCATGGCAACAAAGGAGTAATTTCGCGGATCTTATCGGAAGAAGATATGCCCTATTTGGCCGATGGCCGGGCCGTCGACGTCATCCTCACGCCACTGGGTGTGGCCTCGCGGATGAACCTTGGTCAAATTTTTGAAATGCATTTAGGTTTGGCCGCCCATACGCTTGGTTACCAAGCGGTGGTGCCCGTCTTCCAAGGAGCGACCGATAAAGAAATTAAGAATGAGTTGGTGGCGGCGGGTTGGCCCGAGACGGGCAAGGTCAAACTCTATGATGGCCAAACCGGCGAGCCGTTTGCCCAAGATATTGCGGTGGGCTATATGTATATGCTCAAACTAGCCCACATGGTGGAAGATAAGATCCACATGCGCAGTGTCGGCCCCTACTCACTCATTACCCAGCAACCACTCGGTGGCCGCTCGCAAGGCGGCGGTCAGCGCTTTGGCGAAATGGAGGTTTGGGCCCTTGAGGGTTATGGTGCCGCTCACTCACTGCAAGAAATGTTAACTATCAAATCAGACGATATTGTGGGCCGGGCCAGCGCTTTTGACTCGATCGTCAAAAATGAGCCAATCAAACCACCCAACATTCCCGCCTCATTTAACGTCATGGTCAACGAACTTAAAGGTCTGGGTTTAGACATCGAACTGCAAAAATAAATATGTTAAAAAACGATCTTAGTCCCAAAGCCACTGACTTTAAGAGCTTGACTCTCAAGCTGGCCTCACCCGAAAAGATTTTAGCCTGGTCCCATGGTCAGGTAACCAAACCCGAGACGATCAACTACCGGACCGGCCGGGCCGAACGCGGTGGTCTATTTGACGAACGGATTTTTGGACCAGAAAAAGATTACGAGTGTTACTGTGGCAAATATAAGCGGATTCGCTACAAAGATATTGTTTGCGAAAAGTGTGGCGTCGAGGTAACCAAATCGATTGTCCGTCGCGAGCGGATGGGTCACATTGCTCTCTCCTCACCAGTGGCCCACATTTGGTTTTTGCGCGGGGTGCCATCACGGATGGGTCTGCTCTTAGATCTCTCGATTGGTGAGCTGGAAAAGGTGATCTATTTTGCTGGCTACATCATCACCAAAGTAAACGAGGACGAAAAGGCCAAACTAGTGAAGGAGTTGGAAGCGGAATATAAAACTAAAAGCAAAACTCTAACTGATGCCGTGGCCGGGGAAAAATTGAAAGCCTCTCTTACCGAGGCTAAGCGTCAGCTTGACTTGATCAAGCCTTGGGCGGTCTTGGATGAGCTCTCCTACCACCGCCTGTCGCTCAAGTTTGGCCGGGCCTTTGAGGCCGGGATTGGAGCCGAGGCGATCCACAAAATTTTCCAGACCCTTAACTTGGACCAATTGTTGGAAAGTTTGCAGACCGAGTTGGTGGGGGCCGGAGCCTTGGCCCGAACTTGGATCAGTAAGCGCTACAACTTGGTCAAGTCGATGAAGCAGTCCGGCATCCGACCAGAGTGGATGTTTTTGACCTTGGTGCCGATTATCCCACCGGCCCTGCGGCCGATGGTGGCACTCGAGGGTGGTCGTCATGCTACCTCCGACATTAATGATCTTTACCGACGGGTGATCAATCGCAACAACCGGCTGAAAAAATTGCAGGAACTCTCTGCCCCAGAAGTAATTTTGCGCAATGAAAAACGGATTTTGCAGGAGGCCGTCGATGCTCTGATCCACAACTCTATC
>CAZMXZ010000062.1:0-3060 GCA_964570405.1 uncultured Candidatus Saccharibacteria bacterium
TAAGTTTGGCCGGGTCAATAAGGAGATTAAGAAGACGGCGCTCGGCGCCGAAAAGGTTTTGTCGTGGCAAAAAGAGACAAACATCGCGACGATAATAAAAAAATTAAAATTTGAAAAATTTAAAATTGTCGTCGTTGAGCAAGATAAAAAATCAATAAATTACAAAAAGCTGAAATTAAACACAAAAACTGTCTTTATTTTTGGTAACGAAGTAAAGGGATTGCCAAAAACAGCCCTAAAGCAGTCTAACAAAATTATTGAAATACCAATGAGGGGCAAGAAGGAATCGCTTAATGTGGCGGTAGCGGCTGGTGTCGTTTTGTTTAGTATTTTAGGCTAGAAACCAAGTTGCCTAAGCGATCATAGAGACCAATTGAATCATTCCGGTCGCGCCAGAGACTGGCGCTGCTGCCAAGGAAGATCCGCCACTCGTTTTTGAAAAAGTCTTTGTCGTATTTGTGGTGCTCCACACAACCTTGGTAGTTGAGGTCGGGCACCACGGTGCTTACGAGGAGCTGGCGGCAACTGCTACTTAGCGTATCGGGCAACACCGCCAGGTTAATGGTGCCGCAGTAGTTGATCTGTTTAATGTAGTTAACACAGGTTTGATTTTCTTGATAGAGACGGACGGGGTCGACCCAGTCGGCCGGCCGTGGGCAGTTTAAGTTGAGAGCGGGGTAGAGATGGTAGTCGTTTTGCAAATAACCACTGCATTTGTTGACGCGGATCGAGGCATTAAATGGTGAGTGGCCGCTAGTGAGAATAGCGTGGTCGCCAGACCGGAAGTAAATATTGGTGGGGGCGGCACCAGTACTTGGCTGGTAGAGGTCGTAGCCCAAGCCGATCGTGGCGTAAGAAAAGAGGCCCTGCAGTTGGTAGCCCGTAACATTGATGAGGGAACCTGATTGGCCGCTGGCATTCAAAATCAAATATTCCCGAGTGGCAAAACTCTCTTGACCAGCGTTGCCACGACTTAAAGTGAGACGAGGTGGTGGTTTGGGAGTGTTTTTGTTGCTGATGGTTTGAGATCCGGCCGTTGTACCCATGGTACTAGTTCCACCCCGGGAGGCCGGGTTAGTGTGGACGCCGCCATTGACCCACCATAAGTAGCCAAAGAGCAAAACTAGTCCAATTAGGAGGGGCATCTCATTGCCACTCCCACCATCTTTGTCGGCCATATTCTAATTATACAATAATTTTTTTATTTATTTCTGACACTTGGGGCAATAATGTGTTCCTCTACCAGCGTGGCGGAATTTTTTGATGGGAGTGGAGCAAATCTTGCAGGGGAGATTGGCTCGACCATAAACATTGAGGTGGGGCACAAAGCCACCGCGCGATCCGTCCGAGCGGACGTAGTTACGACTGGACGTACCTTTTTTGCTGATCGAATGTTTTAAGATTTTTATTATGGCGAGGTGGAGGTTGGTAATGTTTTGCTTGGTCAAAGTTTTAATTCGTCGATTGGGACGGACCTTGGCCAAAAAACAACTCTCATCAACATAAATATTCCCCAAACCGGCCACTAAGCTTTGGTCTAAAAGCGTTTGTTTTACAGTTCGATTAGGATATTTTTTGAGTAGCTTAGTAAATTCGGCCAGGCTAAACTCTTTCGATAGCGGCTCAACACCAACGTGCTCAACCAAACTTTTTACTCCGGCGTCATTAACTAGTCTGGCCCAGCCAAATTTGCGCAGATCGTTAAAAATTAATTTATCGCCACTCCAAAAGAAAAATATAATCCGGGTGTATTTGGCCGGATCCTCAGGATGGCCGCCCATAATCATGCGACCAGACTTGGGGCTGTATATTAATTGGCCTGTCATCTTGAGATGGAAGGCTAGCGTCAGCGGACCGATTAAGTCCACCAAAAGTATTTTGGCCCGGCGGTTAACTTGCTTAATTTTGTGGTCAGCAATTTTTTGCCGAAAGGTCTTGGGCGAAAGAGGGGCAACCGATTTATTATTTAGAATTTGAACCGATTTTATTTTTTGGCCGGGCAAAACGCGAGCTAACTCGCGCCGCAATGTTTCTACCTCCGGTAACTCGGGCATACAATTATCGCCCCAACTGTTTTAGGGCCAAGCGGATCTTTTCCTCCACACTACCTTCGTCTGGTAACTGTTTGAGAGCGGATCTAATCTCAGCGTTTTGGTAGCCGAGGGCGCGCAGGGCCTCAAAAATGTCGCTCTCATCACTACTGCCACTTCCTTTTTGGTCACCACCAATTTTATCTTTTAACTCCAGCACAATTTTTTCGGCCGTTTTTTTGCCAATGCCCGAGACGCGAGTTAAATAACTTCCATCACCGGTGGCGATGGCCTTTTCGAGCGTAACTACATCGGCTAAGGAGAGGACCGCCAGTGCTCCTTTGGGGCCAATACCTGGCACCGAGAGTAGGAGTTCGAATAGATGCAACTCGTCTTGGGTAATAAAACCGTAAAGGTTGAGGGCATCTTCGCGCACAGCCAGATAGGTCAAAACTTTGGCTTGGGGCATCTTTTTTAAGCTGGCGGCTGTAGCTGGTGAGACCCGGACCAGGTAACCAACGCCACCGACCTCAATTATTATTTTATTGTCTGATTCAATAGAGATTTTACCTTCCAAACTGCCAATCATATTCTGATGGTAGCAAAATTTGCCTTCCTAAGCTAATTCTGATATTGTTTGCCCAATGCCTATAACTACTTCAGCTAAAAAAGCCCTGCGGGTGTCTAAACGTCGCCGCGCCTTTAATCTGCGTCGCACCAAAGTGCTAAAAGAAGCAGCTAAAACTTTCCAAAAATCTCTGACCGTAGCCGATCTCGCCAAGGCCTATCAGGCCATCGATAAAGCGGCTAAACGAGGGGTGATCAAAAAAAATACTGCTGCTCGCAAAAAGTCTCGATTAGCTGGTCTCCTCAAAAAATAATTTGTGACCCCGCAAGGAATCGAACCTTGATCACAAGCTCCGCAAGCTTGCATTCTATCCGTTGAACTACGGGGCCGAACAACTAGATCCTAGACTAATTTTGTTTTTTTCTCAAACTTTTTAAAACCCAACACGTTCGCTCAAAAGGT
>CAZMXZ010000063.1:0-2706 GCA_964570405.1 uncultured Candidatus Saccharibacteria bacterium
CGTTGAGTGACGTAAAAAGTAATCGCCCGTAGGGCGAACCTTTACGGGCGAAACGATTTGGAATCCTAAAGCATGAGCGTTTTTGAGCCGCCACGAGGCAGACTGGGCAGCTCAGTTAAAGAGCTATATTTAAGTTTATTTTTAGAGGCTTATCGCTCTAGCTCTATAAGACAGTCTCCTGTCTAGATTCACCGAGAACAAATATTGTCTGTTACAATTTTATAACGGACAAACATAAAAGACAAATTATCCTGTGGATATCTTTTCCTACCGATTATGGAACTTTTTATGTGTCTCTTTTAACTGGCGATCGGTTAGATGGGTGTAGATCTGGGTGGTTGAGATGTTGGCATGGCCTAGTAGCATCTGGACGGAGCGGATATCGGCTCCATTGGTCAGAAGATCAGTGGCAAAACTGTGACGGAGGGTATGAGGGGTAAACTTTTTCCCAATTCCAGCTTTGATCGCATAGTGTTGAACAATACGTTGAATGGTTCTCGGAGTCAGGCCAAATAGCGAATCTGTGTTGTTAACTTCTTTTTTATCTAAATAGGCCCTAAGAGTACTTTTGGCGGTGGGGGAGAGGAAGACGAGGCGCACCTTCTCGCCCTTACCCCTAATTGAGAACTCATCTCGGCTCAAATCAATACTATCCATGTTTAAACTGCATAATTCTGAGACCCGTAGACCAGTGGAAAAGAGGAGCTCCAAAATCGCCCTATCCCGCAAGGCTTTTTGTTCACCACCTTTAGGCCCTCCTAGCAACCGATCTAGTTCATCACGGCTAGCTAAATCAATTTCCCGAGCCCCAGTCTTGGCCAACTCGATCCGTTCTGGAGGAAGAGATTCTACCCCTCGTTTGGCTAAGTATTTAAGAAAAGATCTAAGAGCAATTAAGTAGTAATTTTGACTATTCTTTTTTAACCCCCCAGCCGTACCTTCTTGACGGTTTAGCCAGAGTCGATACTTCCTCACCAATTCATCATCAATCTGAGAGGCTTTGGTGACTTTAGAAAACTCAAAAAACCGCTTGAGGTAGCGGTCATAATTCTCCACCGTCTTTAGACTCCGACCCTTTTCAATCTCGGTATATTCCAAAAATTGTTGCTTCAGTTCCTCCAAACTCGCCATCTCCAAATTATATCATTAAAGTCGCACAATATTTGGCAAAGTTGCAAAAAACGTCATTTTATGATATCCTCAAAAACATGTTGAAGACTAAGAAAAAGCAAGTCGTCATCAAAAAGACCCAGATCCACGAGACGGATACGGGCTCTTCGGCCGTGCAGGTCGGACTCTTGTCGGAACGGATTGACGAATTAGCCAAACATTTAAAAAAACACCCCAAGGATCACACCTCCCGCCGCGGCCTCCTCAAATTAGTGGCCTCGCGCCGTTCGCACCAAAAGTATATTAGTGATAGTAAAAAGAAGAAGGCTGTTGAAGCCAGAGCCTAATGCCGATTGTAAAACACAAACAACAGCGCGTCGGAGTTTTTATCGATACTCAAAATCTTTACCACTGCGCCAAGAATCTCTACCACGCCCGCGTCAACTTTGCCGCGATTATGAAGGAGGCCGTGGCCGGCCGCAACTTGATTAGAGCCCTGGCTTACTTGGTGACCACCGAGAGTGGGGAAGAGAAGGCCTTTTTGGAGGCTTTGGGCAAAATGGGGATCGAAATTAAGAGCAAAGATCTGCAGATCTTTGCCGGCGGAGCAAAAAAGGCCGACTGGGACGTTGGTCTAGCTGTGGATGCCATCAAACTGGCGCCCAAACTCGATGCCGTGGTGATCTGCTCCGGTGATGGTGATTTTGTACCACTCGTGGAATATTTAAAAGAGAACATGGGCTGCCAAGTGGAAGCAGTGGCTTTTGGCAAAAGCACTTCGGCTCGCCTTAAAGAAGCGGTGGATGATTTTATGGACCTCTGCGACAACCCGCGTAAATATTTAATTAACCCCAATGGAACAAGTACCCGTCGGACCCAAGAATAAAGAGATTATCGACCCGAAACAAGTCTGGATTATTGACGATAACCAAGTAATTACTCGCGCCTTGGCCCGGGCTTTGCAATACGATCTGGCGGAACAGGGTTGTACCGCCACCACTTTCAACCAGGCCAGCAGCGCCATGGCCGAACTGAAGCGTCGGCGCGAAGCCGGCGAGGCGTTACCAGGAACAATTTTTGTTGATGGTCATCTCGATGCCGAGCCAGACGAGAGTCCTTACCGCGAGGGAGTGAAGGTAGTTAAAGATTTGCGTCAGTTAATCCAGTCGGGCGACCTAGACATCGTCGCTTTCTCCAGTGACTCAAACGAAAATCAAAAAATGACTCGCGCAGGGGCCAGCGGGCAGGTGGAAAAAGGTTTGGGTAGCGTGGCCGACGCCATGACTAAGCGCATCCTCTCCCGTTCAATTAAAGAAAAATAATCTAAACATTTTAAGCTGCGTGGGGCAATTCTTCTGGCCGGTGGTAACGCAAACCATTTAAATCAAGGGTTAGCGCCTGATCGGCATTATACTGATCGCGCCATTGCTCGGAGATGCCTTTGGCAATTAAAAATTCCACTATTTCGTTAGTGCCGATTTCTCGATCCCGATACTCCGGATAATCAGTCATAACCTGTTTGAGTTCTTCCCGATAACGATCAATCATCACCTGCTCGGCAGTAATATAGTCAACAAATTCTTCAGCGGCTCGTTC
>CAZMXZ010000064.1:0-2636 GCA_964570405.1 uncultured Candidatus Saccharibacteria bacterium
TCCCCAGTACGAAAAAACTATACCAGATTGACCCCGACTTAATCGACAGCCACTCTTGGTGAAAACGCAGACTGGCATAGCCGAAGCCGCTGTTTCGATAGTCTGAAATGAAGGCCAGACTGTAGGGGATGATAATGGTCAGTAATAAAAGAAGTAAACTAAACAGGATCTTACCCCTCCACCCACTTTCATCCGCCCATCCTTTATGAACCATGATTTCTCTCCCAGGTTTGAATTTCAATACTTATATATTTTTAACACACTCAACATTTTTGTCAAATCTCAGAAAAGAAAACCGCTGGACGAGCCAGACGGTTACTAATCATCCCTTAGGTTTCGTTTCCCTGGAGACGGATTAGCTCAAGGACCTCCTTACTACCGGCGCAGTGCCGGAGTTTTGTTCGGAAGTCCGGATCTTTAAATAGGCCAGCGATTTGACCCAGAGTTTTTAGGTGATTGGCCGGATTAGGTGGTGAGAGCAGTAGAAAAAATATTTTCACTGGTTGACCATCACCGGAGTCAAAGTCAATCCCTCTCTCTGGCAGGGCCAAGACGCCAACCGCCTCTCTAACATAATCAGTCTTGATGTGGGGGATGGCAAACCCTCCGAAGGCGGTTGAGGCTTGATCTTCACGCTGAAGTAGGGCGTTGAGGACCTTGGTGCGATAAGAACCATCGAGTCGCCCGCTAACAATCAAAACATTAACCAATTCTTGGATCACGCCTCTTTTGTCGCCGGCCTTAAGATCTAGAAGAATTGTCCTTTCCGACAACAGGTCTACTATCTTCATGCCAGACTCCTTTCTTTAATGACTCTAAATTGGTAAATGATCTTTGTCAATCCTGGAAAGGAAAAAAAGAAAAAGTCCCGATGAATCGGGACGAGTTAAAAATTGGCCGGCACGGTAGGATTCGAACCCACAACCCAGAGATCCAGAGTCTCTCGCGCTACCAGTTGCGCCACGTGCCGGCAATTTTGGTTACCCCCGGGAGGACTCGAACCTCCAACCACCGGCCCCTCAAGCCGGCCGCTCTCCCAGGGCGCTATGTTGGCGCGCATCCGAGCTTACAGGGGTACAAACTTTTTGTCCGAAAGTATTTTTATCAAACTGGAGGAGATTGGTCAAGTCAGTCTTCCTTTTGATCTGGCAAATTGCCTTCCAAATATAATTCTTTCGGTGGCTCAGGAATCTCAAGCAGAGCCGGAGGGAAATCTTTAAGCTTAAGTGGTGGACGGATTTGACTCATAACCTAAATTTAGCAGATAATGGGCTTGCCTATGGAGGTGGGGCGTGTTCAATCAACGTAATAATCCACCTACAAGGAGGCATAAGGCACTGGCCCTGGCGCAAGCAGTTTTTGCGCCGGGGTTACTTTTTTATCATTTTTTGCTAAGATAAAACCATGTTAGATATCAAATTTATCCGCGATAATGCCACCCTCGTCCGAGACGCCATTAGTAAAAAAAGAGTTGATCTTAATCTTGACGACTTGCTCAAGCTCGATGATGAGCGGCTCAAACTCTTGGCCGAAGTTGAGACCCTCCGGGCCGAGCAAAACCGGGCGGGTGGCGAGATTGCCAAAGCTACTAGCGATGACCGAGAAAAATTATTGACCGAGATGAAGGTGGTCAAGGTTAAACTTCAAGCGAAAGAAGAGGAGCTAAAAAAGGTTATTAAAAACTGGCAAGATTTGATGCTCTTGGTACCTAACATCCCCGACGTCTCTGTTCCGGATGGTAAGGACGAAGGTGGGAATCAAGTTGTTCACCAATGGGGAGAGGTGCCAAAATTTGATTTCACGCCCAAGGACCACATCGAGTTAATGACCAAATTGGGAATGGCGGACTTTGATCGAGGGGTCAAGGTCCACGGTTTTCGCGGTTACTTTTTGCGCGGTGCCGGTACCGAACTATCTTGGGCGATCTGGAATCATGCCCGAGCCTTCTTTAGTCAGAAAAATTTTGAGCCATTCATTGCTCCGGCGATTGTAAAAAAGGAATATTTTTATGGCACTGGCCATTTGCCACGCGAGGCCGAAGATTTATTTAAAACCCAAGACGATGATTATCTTTCCGGCACGGCCGAGGTACCGATGATGGCTTACCATGCTGGCGAGACGCTGACTCTGGCAGAATTGCCTAAGCGGTATTTAGCCTTTTCCCCGTGCTATCGGCGAGAAGCGGGGAGCTATAGTAAAGATACCAAAGGTTTGATCCGGATCCACGAGTTTTTTAAACTGGAGCAACTGATTCTTTGTCCGGCTGATCACGCCCTATCGGCGAGCCTTCATGAGGAGATTAATCGTAACTACGAGGAGTTTATAGAATCACTAAATATTCCCTACCAGCGATTATTAATCTGTAGCGGTGACTTAAGTCCGAGTAAAGTTAAACAATATGATACGGAGTTTTGGATCCCATCACAGCAGGCCTATCGCGAAGGTTCCAGCGCTTCTTACTACCACGATTTCCAAACCCGGCGTTTCGGCATCCGATATAAAGATAACGAGGGCAAACTTCATTTTGCTCACTCGCTAAACTGTACGGCCGTGGCCACCCCAAGAATATTGGTGGCGGTGGTGGAAAATTTTCAAAGTTCTGATGGCACTAGCACCGTGCCAAAAATTCTCCAACC
>CAZMXZ010000065.1:0-2549 GCA_964570405.1 uncultured Candidatus Saccharibacteria bacterium
CAATGCTTCCATTATTACTGCTGTCAAACAAGATGTGTTGACGGTACCAGCCAGTGCCGTTAAATCCCGCAATAATCAATCTTACGTCCAGCTCTTTACCTCCTCGACCACCCCCGGTACAGAACAGCCCGTCACAGTTGGTTTAAGTAACGACACGGTGGCGGAGATCAAGAGTGGCTTAAAGGAGGGTGATCAAGTCGTGGCTCGGACCATTTCTGCCACGGCTGTTGCCAAGCCGACCTCCGCTCCCAGTATTTTCGGCGGGAACAATCGTCGACCATGATAGAGGTTAAAGATATTTCGAAAGTTTATGGTGAGGGCACCGAAGCCGAGTTTAAGGCCCTTAGGGGTGTGAGCTTTAAAATTAATGACGGCGAGTTTGTGGCCATTATGGGTCCATCTGGTTCGGGCAAGTCAACCTTGATGCATATACTTGGTGCGCTTGATACGCCAAGCGGCGGTACCTATTGGCTTGATGGCCAAGATGTGTCCACTCTCACCGATGATGAGCTGGCCAACATTCGGCGAGACAAAATTGGTTTTGTCTTCCAGGCTTTTAACCTGATGCCACGGGCCAGTGTGTTGCGTAACACAGTTTTACCACTGCTCTATGCCGGTGTGGCCGCCGATGAGCGCGAGGAAACAGCCAGGATGGCCTTGGCGTCAGCGGGTATGGATGAGGGTCACTTCCACCATCTCTCCAATCAACTTTCGGGCGGACAGATCCAGCGCGTGGCGATCGCTCGCGCCCTGGTCAACAACCCAAGTTTAATTTTGGCTGATGAGCCAACCGGTAATCTCGATACTAAAACCGGTGAGATCGTCCTTGGGACCTTCCAAAGATTAAATGAGGAGCAAGGGCGAACAATTATTTTGATTACCCACGAACCAGAAATTGCCGCCCACGCTGATCGGATTATACATCTTAAAGATGGCGAGATAATCAAAGATGAAAACCTTTGATATTTTGCAAGAAACCTATACCGCTCTCTCGGCCAACAAAGTCCGCTCGGGACTGACGATGCTGGGGATTGTGATTGGGATTAGCTCGGTCATTGCCATGGTCTCGATTGGTAACGGAGCCAAAATTCAGATCCAGTCAAGCATTGAGGGTCTGGGTTCCAACCTCCTGACCATTTTGCCCGGCATTGTCCAACCCGGCCGGGGGATTGTCTCCTCCGGTCGCGGCAGTGCTCAAACTTTAAAAAATGAGGATGCCGTGGCTTTGGTCGCGCTTGATGGAGTGGCGGCGGTGGCGCCCGAGCTCTCGCGTCGCTTCCAAATTGCCGCTCCAACGGGTAGTAACACCAATACCACCGTCACTGGCGTGACGGCCAACTACGCTGATGTGCGCAACTTAGCCTTGGCTGACGGTAACTTTATTAGTGACGCCTCGGTGCGCAGTTTAGGTCACGAGGCGGTGCTGGGGGCAACGGTGGCCTCCGATTTGTTTGGCGACGGTAGTCCGATTGGTCAAACCATTCGGGTTAACCACACCACCTTCCACGTCATTGGCCTCTTGGCTAAAAAGGGCGGCTTTGGCTTCTCTGGCCCTGACGATATGGTGATCATCCCGCTCTCGACGATGCAAAAGGTGGTGGCCGGGAGTGACTATCTATCAACCATCTCAGTGAGTGTGGCCGACAAAAACCAGATCACTGTGGTGCAACAGGCCGCCAGTGATCTTTTGGTGGCCAATCATCGCGTCAGTGAACCAGATTTTTCCATCATCTCCCAGCAAGATATTTTGGGGACACTCTCAACCGTCGTTAACACCTTCACGCTCTTTTTGGCCTCCATTGCCTCGATCTCACTTTTGGTTGGTGGGATTGGGATTATGAATATGATGCTCACGACAGTGACGGAGCGGACGCGCGAGATTGGTCTACGGAAAGCGATCGGGGCCAAAAAACGCGACATCAATCTTCAATTTTTGGCGGAGGCGATCATGCTCACTTTTGTGGGCGGTCTAGTGGGAGTCATTTTGGGTTGGGCGGTGGCCTTGGCTGTTACTCGTTTGGGGATTGTCCAAACCAGCGTCTCTCTTGGTTCTGTGCTTTTGGCCTTTGGCGTCTCGGCCGCCATTGGTATAATCTTTGGTTATTACCCGGCCCGACGGGCCAGCAATCTTAACCCTATTGAGGCTTTACGCTACGAGTAATACAATAAAGAACGTCGAAATTATAGGTTTAATTAACAGAAAATATGAGCAAAGCAGCGATCATTGCGATTATTGTCATCATTATTATCGGCGGCTGGTGGTGGTATGCCCACCAATCGGGGATGAACCCGACAACCGTCACCAACACTACCAATGTTATTAACAGTACTACCACCGCTGCTACTCCGCCGGTGGTTAAAGAGTTTACGGTGACCGGCAGTAACTTTAGGTTTGATCCCAAAAGCATCACCGTTAACAAAGGTGACACAGTCAAAATTACTCTTGTTAATGGTGGCGGGACGCATGATCTTAAGATTGATGAGTTTGGGGTGGCAACCAATATATTAAATGGCGGGGAGCAGCAAACAGTAGAGTTTGTGGCCGATAA
>CAZMXZ010000066.1:0-2489 GCA_964570405.1 uncultured Candidatus Saccharibacteria bacterium
TGACGGGGAAAGTTATTACCTACGGCACAAAAAAGGGAGCTGACCTAGTCGCGAGCAATTATCACTTAACTTATAGTGGTGAAAACTTGGATGGCCTGACCTTTAAAGTTGATTGTGCTGGCAATAGTTTACCCGTCCGACTCAAGGGAGTCGTGGGGGAGCATCATATTTACCCAGCGCTGGCCGCCCTAGCCGTGGCGCACGCCCAGAGTTGGAATTTGCTGGAAGCAGTAACAATGTTGGAAAAGCATGAACCTACTCCCGGTCGGATGCGCATTTTGTCGGGTTTAAAAAATACCACAATTATTGATGACACTTATAACTCTTCGCCCTCGGCGCTCTCGGCCGCTCTGGCGGTTTTAAAACAGGCGGAGGCCAGTAAAAAAATTGCCGTCTTGGGCGATATGCTGGAGCTGGGCAACTTTACCATCTCGGCTCATGAAGAAGGGGGGAGGCAGGTGGCGACAATTGTGGACGAGCTTTATTTAATTGGTTTACGGGCCAAATTTATGGGCGAGGCAGCCATCAAAGCGGGGTTTCCGAAAGATAAAGTACATTATTTGGCTGATGTGAACGAAGCGGCTAGCCTAATCCCTAACGTTCTAACCCCTAACCGCCTAATCCTCGTCAAAGGTTCGCAGGCCCTCCGGTTAGAAAAAATAGTCGCTCTAATTATGCGTGAACCAAACCGAGCGGGAGAACTTTTGGTCCGCCAGAACAAAGAGTGGTTGGCGCGGTAGAAAAAAATCCCAGTTCCGATGATCGTCGGAACTGGGTGTGAACGAATGAGAGGGATATTATGAATTGTGACGGATGGTGATGGTGTAGCGAGGACCGGTGATTTTGATTTTTTTTGCTTCACTCAGCACCTGTTTTACCAACACGCCGGCCCACTCCTCTGGGCCAGCCGCTTCTGATTGCACTGTTTGGATTGCCCGAGTGCCGGCTGTTGTTTGCCCTCGCTTAAGAACGACCGGAATGGTGTTTGTTCGCTTGGGCTTTTCCACTTTTGACGGTTGCGGCTTTGCGGCTGGTCGGGCTGACGCCACATTGTGATGACCGTTAAGTTGATCAAGAAGTTTTTGTATGCCGTCCTTCCCGTCGGACGTGTGTAGTCCCAGCTCTTGTAACTGGAGGAGAAACGAACGCATACCATTCTTCTTAAACCAACCCTTGTCATAAATCTGCTGCGAAGTCAACGCGAGTAATCTCTCCACAGTATCGTAGCCGGCCTTCTTGATTGCTTTTGTTGTGTTTGTGGCGAAACGGAAAGTGTTAATTTGCCGCTGTTCGAACGGCAAGGGAAGCTGTTTCATTTCTTCCTTCACCTCCTTCTTTTCTGATATTTCTTCATGGATCGGAGCAATAACCTGCTCCACCAACTCGGCTGTGCTGATCGATCGCTCTCTCTTTGGCAGCGGTGTGTAGCCAGACTTTTTTGTTTTGATCGCCGTAAGCTTGCTTTGCCAGAGCGGCAGACCTTTTTGCCAAGCGGCCTCATCCCAACCATGGTCGGGATTAGCAGCCAAGAATGGGGTCGGGTCAATAGCGTCCAGCTTACCGACAACACTAATCCGCCAGCCAAACTTACCCAAGAGAACGGCGACAAAGGTTATTTCGGTCGCTGTCATTTGCCGGATGTCCCTCATATGGCTCTCGCTCATATGCCGCAAATCCCAGAGATTTATATCACCTGGTTCATCGGCCAGACCCTTGGCCTTGATTTTGGCAGCCAGAGTCAAGCCTGGTGGCCAATTGGCCACCTCAACCATGGTTAACGCCTCGACCGACTTCAAAGTAAAGCGATCTCGGCCAAGGTCACTGATAGTGACCCCGTCACGACTGTGCATTTTTCTCACCTCGCTTATTGTCAAAATCCCGCTCGGGAGTGACTATTTCTGCCCGTAAACTAACACCTCCAGGGGAGTTTGTCTAGACAAAAACGTTATGACCCATAAGTTCTTAAAAGCAAAAGAAAAACCCGGGGACTACTTTCCCCGGGTTGACTTCATTTTCTTTTTTCGGAATTCAGCAATCACCTCAAGCATTTCCCGGTAGGATTTGAAGTCAGTCAAACTGTGTCTCCGCCCTACTTCCCCCCAGTCGGTCTTCGGATACAAGAGATCAAGACCAAGCTCTAAAGAATAGGCCGACAAGCACTCCGTCTTTCGCGAATTCCCGATCTTTTCCACCAGGGGCCACTCACGAATGACGGTATCGATACCCAGTCGGAAGATCATCCAGAGGCCCATCTCGGCTTCGGTGTTATTTCCTGTATCGATGAGCTGCCTCCAGTATCCGTAATCAATTGCCTTGGCCCTTACCTCGTAAGTGGCAAGGGATAGGCGATACATTTGTCGTGCCCCAAACCGGTGTTCGCTTGCGCCTAGACAGGCAATGAAAGGTTCGAATCGCAGGAGAAGGTCTTTAATGGCTGGGTCGGTGAAGCCAAAAGTCTCCTGTATCCGGAACAAATTGAACAGAAACTC
>CAZMXZ010000067.1:0-2486 GCA_964570405.1 uncultured Candidatus Saccharibacteria bacterium
CCCGACTGATCCGGCAACAAATTCTTCCTTTACCTACAATCTCATTGGTAATTTAAAATTCCAATTGTGCGCTAATTTTGATCTAGCTAGTAGCAAAACTGATCAAACTAATTTGACCCGCCCCGTTCCGGTCGGGGTAGAATACCAAAGCGATAATTGGAGTCACGGTTCGGGGCTGGTTTGCTTTGATCGGACGATTGACCCGCAACTGTACCCAGTCAAGAGATAGTTTGACCTAAGCGGGTCAAATATAGTTATATTAAGGATAGAAGAACCTTGCGAAAGGAGGTTTGGTTGGTGAAGATTCCTGTGCCCCAATGGGTGAAGAAACCTAAAGCCAAAGAAATTATACTTTCTCCTCCGAAGAAAAAAGACATGCCAGCCGGACTTTTTGTCCGCTGCCCCGGTTGTGAGGAGATTCTCTGGCCGGCTGACTTAGAACGAAATTTGATGGTCTGCAAAAGCTGCGGCTACCATCATCAACTACCACTGGTCGGTCGGATCAAACTTTTGACTGATCCCGATACTTTTACTCCCTTGTTTGAGGACGTCACAACCGCTGATCGCTTGGTCTTTGCTGATTATCAACAGAAGTTAGCCAAGGGTCGAGCCCATAGTGATTCGGGCGAGGCGGTCGTGGTGGGGACGGCCAAGTTGAATGGTCGGTGGCTGGCGCTCGGAGTAATGGTCTTTTCCTTTATGGGTGGTTCGATGGGTGTAACGGTTGGCGAACGGATTGCTCGTCTCTTTGAGTATGCGCTGGAGCAGAATCTATCGGTTGTGCTGGTGATCGCTTCTGGCGGCGCTCGGATGCAGGAGGGGATCCTCTCGCTGATGCAGATGGCTAAAGTCGCGGCCGCTCTCGGCCGATTTGGCCAGGCGCGGCTACCTTACATTGCAGTCTTAACTAACCCTAGTACTGCCGGAGTAATGGCCAGTTTTGGTGCCACCGCCGATGTAATCATTGCCGAACCGGGTGCAGTAGTTGGTTTTGCTGGCGAGCGAGTGATTAAACAAACGATTGGCTTATCCATTCTGCCGCGGCACTTTCAAAAAAGTGAGTGGGCCTTGGATCATGGCTTTATCGACATGATTGTGGAGCGTCGTCATCTGCCCAATAAGCTCGGACTCTTGCTCTGCTATCTCTCAACTCATTGTCGCAGTTCGGAACCACCATCAAAAATAACTTAATCCGGAAAGAGTCCCAGCTCCTTCCGGATTTTATTTTTCCATTTGACAAGATTGTTATTTATTGGTAAGAAATAAGTAGACAAAAGGTACACTTTTTGGACTTTAAGAAAGGTCAGGGTACACTCATGAACCAAATAGTACTAACCGATCCCCATGCTATCCTTGATATTTTGATAGACAAAGGGTCGAAGAGTTTGTCTGGTGAGGATTATGCGACTATCCTCGAGCGACAGGCAGAAATGTTAAAGCCACATTTGAAGAATATGCCCCTCAAGTCTCTGGGGTCACTCGAACTGTCACGCCTGGAGAGCTGCCTCCAAAATTACGCTCTGCCATGTGTGGGTATGCCGAGGGGTTTAGATACCATGGGGATTTGGGGTGAAGAGCTCAAGATAGATTCTCTAGAAAGTAGCGTCTGGGGACTGTCGCGCGAAAAAAAGTGGCTGTCTGCGACAATTAAATTTGACGCTTATCCGCCACGAGTCAGTAGCAGTGGCGAACAAGTCTTCATCGGCCCCGCTATTTTTAAGCCCGTCCATATTAAGTTGACTCCGTGCTCAACCCAAGATCTGATCAAACGGTGGCCCTTTCATAGAATTTGGGAGAAATTGGGTGATGCGATTGACGAATGGGAAAATTTCCGTCAGCGGAAGCTCGATGAAGCAACTGCTGTTAAACAACGATATCGGCAGGATACTTTTCTTCTCTCCAGAAGTCAACCTCTTTTCGTGTAACTCTTTAGTCATCATAGACATCGGCCGTTGATCTCCATATCTCCGGCCGTTTTATTATTTTAAAATTGCGGTCGTCTTGCCATACGTGTTATAGTTAAATGTTAAAATAGTTACATGAAAGCTTACGATCACAAAAAGATAGAAAAAAAGTGGCAAAAGTTTTGGGCGGCCAAAAAAATTTTTAAGACTCAAGATAAATCCAGAAAACCAAAATTTTATATTTTAGACATGTTCCCTTACCCTTCCGGTGAGGGTCTCCACGTTGGCCACCCCAAAGGCTACATTGGCACCGACGTTTACTCTCGGTTTAAGCGGATGGGCGGCTTTAATGTACTTCACCCAATGGGTTGGGACGCCTTTGGCCTACCGGCCGAAAATTATGCTATTAAAAATAAAATCCATCCGGCGGTAGCGGTTAAAAAAAATATCAAGCGCTACAAAGATCAGCTTTCGATCATTGGTCTTGATTATGACTGGTCACGGGAGATCAATACCACTGATCCCAAATACTATAAGTGAACGCAGTGAATCTCTTTGCAGCTTTTCAAACACGGCTTGACT
>CAZMXZ010000068.1:0-2422 GCA_964570405.1 uncultured Candidatus Saccharibacteria bacterium
TGCAAGGCCAAGAGAGCTCCCAAAAACCCACCCAGAAGGCAGGCCAAAGCTATTTTCTGCGTGCGATTTTTCATCGCTTTTCTCCTTTTTCCGAATTATTCTAATTTCAAAATCTAGAATGAGGATATAATAACATTATTGGTCCTGTCAAGGGCTTGGGTTGGTCTTAGTTTGAGTGATTTTGAAGGAGACAGTTTTGGGCGAGACATCAGTCAGGGTCAAGAAGGGCGGGTAAGAAACATTGAGTGGTCCAATCGCTTTTTGGCCATAACCGACGGGCGCCGCCGACAGATCAACCGTGACTTTAATATTAGCGGCCGAAACACTTGAGAGATCCTGGTTCGAGCCGGTCAGCGTTACCTTGACCTGATTAGGTTCAACCTGCTCCAGCGTATAGTTGGGCGGCAAAAACTTAAATTCGATCGGTACACTATAGACCTGGCTGGCCACCCCCGCCTGAAAAACAATAAAAAACCACAAACCAAAGGCTACCAGCAAAGACGCCACCTTGGCCCAAAAATTCCGTACCACAAAGTAATCAAGAAAAGTTGGCGTCCCCTCCAAAATGTTCTCCTTCATATGCTCATGGATGACTGACTCCAGCTCCTGATCTAAGTCAAGCGAGCGCAAACTTTTTCCATCAGCCAAACTCACCTCGCCCCGCTCCTCCGACACAATGAGGGCTATCGCATCAGTCTTTTCCGTAATTCCAAGAGCGGCCCGGTGACGAGTACCTCGGTTAGGATATTTTTTAAAATCTTCGGCCAACGGTAAGTGCAGGCCAAAACGTTTTAGCCGATTGTTATCAATCAAGACGGCGCCGTCGTGACCGGGGCTGGTCGGGTCAAAGATGGAGAGGAGGAGTGGAGTTGAGACCACACCATCGAGGGCAAATCCACTATCCACCAGTTGATCGAGTGGTTGATCACCGGGCAAGACTACGATTCCTCCGATTTTATGGGCTGCCATATAGCGGAGAGCGGTGGCCAGATCCTCGGCCACTTCGGCCGAGAGTGAGAGTTGACGACTTTTAGAGAGACGCCGGCCCGTTAAGGTAAACCACTCAAAAAAGCGCCGAATCTCGCGTTGGAAAATGACAACAAAAATAACCAAAAAGAAAGTCAGGAGCCAAGTAAAAAATTGACGCGTGAGACTGAGATTAAACTTGGTGGCCAAGTAATCAATCCCGGCCAGCAAAATGACGGTGCTTAAAATAAAATAGGACCGCGTCTGACGAATAAAAATAATAACAAAATAAATAAAGGCGGCAATAATGATGACGTCAAACAAGTCAGTTAGGTGGAAGGCGGCCAGCAAATTGGCGGGATTATAATTCACAGACCTAGTCTAACAAAAAGTTTGCTATAATAGTAGTCATGGCCGATCAGAATTTTACACCCATTATGGTGCAACAATTTTTGTTTTCACCTGAGTTATGGTGGATAGTCTGGGCCGTGCTTACCGGCGTCGTAATTGTTTTTAGCGTGATTTTTATTTTCCACTGGCGGATTTATGGCCTGCGTCGTCATCCAGCGGTGATAGCCGAGATCGTTTACTTAGCGGGAGCCGCCTTTCTCCTCCTGGCCGCCGCCGGTGCCATTATTACCCTATCGCTATGACCGATTTAGCCCTTGAGCACGATGAGTTTGTGCAGCGTGAGATCAGACGCCACTGGTTTACCTTGGTGCTAGACGCTCTTCCACTTGTTTTATTAGCTCTCCTACCGCTCCTTTTGCCTGCCTTTGCCAATTATCTAAAATTACCACTGCCGGCCATCCCTCACTTGGCACCACTCCTGGCCGTTCTCTATAGTTTCTGGCTTCTCTTTTTGTGGTTGATCTTTTTTATTCGCTGGACCATTTATTATCTCGACGTTTGGGTCATTACCAACAAAAGACTAATTGACATTAATCAAAAATGGTTTTTTAATCGAGAGGTTCTCAACTGCCGACTTGATCGGGTTCAAGATATCTATATTGACGTCCGAGGCCTCCTCCCCACTCTCATTGGTTATGGCGATATTAGGGTAGAAACGGCGAGTGAGAGTGGTTCTCTAGTTTTAAAAACTTGTGCCCATCCGGAAAAAATCCGACAACTAATTGCCGATCTGCACGATCAGGCAGCTGAGGCGCCTCAAGCCGTCCACATTACCGACACCCCAGACCAGATTGACGGACAAAACAAAACCGGGTAGGCGGCAAAACTCGGTTTTGTTTTGTACTTCTACCCGGTAACCTCCATCATAAGGAGGACTTTTGCTTTCTCGGTGAACTGACTTTCCAGTCCGGCTTCAAATTCCTGTGGAAAATTGAGCCAGTAGAGAAAGCACGAGGTGCATACCTTGTAGGCCTTGTTCACCGTCAGACGACGCGAACAGTTGTCACCGCATTTATCGCACTTGCCCATGACCGTGACCTCTTTT
>CAZMXZ010000069.1:0-2394 GCA_964570405.1 uncultured Candidatus Saccharibacteria bacterium
ATTACTAAAACAATAACGGCAATCACAATACCTTTATTCATAAAAGCTAAAATTAGATTTATAAAGTCACCGGCTTAATCTTAAGCCTAAGCGACTACTTTGTGCAAGGCCCAGTTAACCAGGGCCAGGATAACACTAAAGAGCACGGCCCACCAAAAGCCGGCCACCACAAACCCGGGAACAATGTAGCCCACCAGCAAAACTAATAAGCCATTAATCACCAGGGTAAACAGCCCAAGTGTCAAAATGTTTATTGGCAGCGTTAAAATAATTAGGATCGGCTTGATCACGGCATTAATGATCCCCAGCACCACTGCCACCACCAAAGCTACCCAAAAACTACTGATGCTCACACCGGGCAAAATATAACTGACGATCAAAATGGCAACGGCCGCCACTAACCAATGCAATATTATTTTCATACTATTATATTAGCTAATTTTAAAAGACTAAATAATCTATTTGGCTCTTGGCACCTTAGCACCGCGCCGCCTCGCCTCCGAGAGGCCAATGGCAATCGCCTGCTTGCGGCTGCTCACCGTTTTGCCGCTCCGACCCATCTTTAGCTCACCGCGCTTATACTCGCGCAGAACCTTTTTTACTTTCCGCTGCGCTAGTTGACTATAGTTGGTCATATTTTCTATTTTTAGACTACTGGTTCGCCTCGGATAATCCGAATTAAGAGGATAATAACGGCAATGATTAATAAAATGTGAATAAAGCTCCCCAAGACCGGGAAGGCAATAAAGCCGAGGAGCCACAAGACCACCAGGAGCGCTGCAATTGTTACTAACATAGAGCAAAATTAAACTTAACGCCTAATAATTGCGACCTATGACATTTACTAAGGATAATGACGATCAAAATGCCAAAATATTACCAAAAACAAATAACTGGCAAGCTTTTAGGCCGGGCGTCTGAGATGTTTGAACATTTCCATTTGTTGAAGTCGTTTTTTGGCAGCGGTTTTGCTGCGATAGCGGCCAAACACTCGACCGGTTTTTTCCGACATCACCACGTACTGATTTTTAATCTTTTTGATCATTGCACTTTGGGTAACGATTAAATTAGTCAAATATTACTCTCTTACTTAGCGTTCTTGTCGGTTTGATGGAGACCAAAGGTGTTGCCCTCGGTGTCTAAAAAGTAGCCCTGCCAGGCCATGCCGGGGAAGGCAAACTTGGGCATGGCAACCACGCCACCAGCGGCCACAATTTTGCTGGCAATATCGTCAAAGTTATCGACCTGGACGGTGCAGACGTAAGCGTTGGTGCCTTGGCCAATTTTTGGCGCTGGGCAAGGACGGGGCAATAAGCCGCCATTGATTCCAGGCTCCCTACTATCCTTAGGCGCCGTCATCACCATCCAATATTTTTGCTCGCCCCACGGCTCAAAAGTCCAGCCAAAAACCTTCTGATAAAACTCCATTGCCCGCACCGGATCATCGGCTTGGATCTCAAAATGAACTACTCGATTTTTCATAATTTTTTAAGACGAACCAGTTTTAGTTTTATTACTAATTTGACAACATTTTATACAGTCGTTAAAATAAAAACAGATCACAAAAGGCGGTCCAGCAATGAAAAAGTTGTGTTTTTCCAGCGACTTAAAGTTGCTGGAGGGTTACATGGCCTTTGGTTTCCGCTATGGCGAGTTTGATCTCAAGACCCATACCCGTTGGTTAGCTCACGAGCTCCTAAGCCATCCGCCAGCGATGTCGCTCATTGATTGCTACTGCAAGCGAGGTAGCTTAAAATTTCCCGAGCCGGTGTTTGGTTTAAAAGAATACGACGCCTCAATGCTCGACTCTTTTCTCATCGTGGGCGAGCCCGAGACAATAAGAATAGTGCTGGAACTTAACCAGCGCATCCACCAACGTCGTCTTTTTAACGAACGCTGCCTCTTGACGGTCACTCGTCTGCTCGACGGCCAACTTTATGAGATCTTCCGTTAATCCAGCCACTACGCCTGCCCTAGGCTAGTGGCTATTTTTTATACGATTTTTAATTTTGGCCATTTGGTTGACCATTTCTTTTTCCCAACTCGTGCCAAAAAGCGCTCGCGGCCCGACTCAAAGTCTGGCGTCATTCGCAAGGTTAAAGAAAATAAGTCCTCCAAGCCGTGTGGCGCCACCAGCTTTAGCTCGTCATTATTATCTAACCACACCCCAATGGCGGTGGCCGTCTCCGGCCAATGGTTGATAGCATCAACGGTTGATTTATAATTACCCTTCCGGGCTTGATTGGTCACCGACCAATCAGTTTCCATTTTTTGCTTCAGCGCCGCTTCATATTTTTGATCAGTTTCTTTGTTTAAGTCTTGGGCATTAAAGTAGGCCACATCAATATCAGAAATTGGTGTTGGTTTATTGTAACCGTGTAAATAATCCCAAAC
>CAZMXZ010000070.1:0-2326 GCA_964570405.1 uncultured Candidatus Saccharibacteria bacterium
GGGTTTATTCTTGGGATGATTTTTATTATCTGTCTGATAACCTTTCCCCGCGTTACAATGTTGCTGGCTGTTGCTACGCCATTTGGTTTCTTGGCTTGGATCGGCTGGTTAATTTGTCCTTACCTGCTGGCGGCCTTCTTGGCCACTACCATGTATCGGCACACCAATCCTATTCTCTGTATCTTTTCCTGGATGGTGGCATTCGGTGGCACTTCCGTCGAGGTAACCTACACCAAAAAGCAAATCCGTGAATATCGCTAAGTCTTTAACCCACCCGGCAATCGTCGGGCATTTTTTTGTATAAAGATTGACATAGCAAGCAAAATCGAGTAAAAATGTATTCAGAAGACCGAACTTTACGGAGGAGTAAGAATAATGACGGATACGTTGACAACTAATCCTCATAAATTTGACGAGTATAGTAGACATATGTTAGTTCTACGATAGAGTTTAAATCCAAGGAGACAAGCCCGTGAAACAAAGAACGTTCAAAATTAATGACCACAAATATACTGCGAAGTATTCGAGTCATATATACAAAAGCAAATGCAAAAGGTGCTACCAATCTCGCTACTACACTTATACAAAGCTTAAGGAAGTAAGAGATGCATCCGGTGTTACCCACAACCTGGCCATTAAAAGCCCACCCATAATGAGGGCATTGGAACTAATACCTCACGAAGAGAGGAAAGAGAAGCGGACTCGTGAGAGATGTTTTGGAATGTACTGTTTTTAACAACATCGTTAATTTTGGCATAACTAGTCGCCGGTACGCTAGCAGGAAGTAAAATCCTACTAGCGTTTTTCATTGCTAAATTTGCAATTATTTTTACTTTCAGTTATTAATGGTGAGCAATGAGTAAACTTTTGATTGTGGAGTCACCAGCCAAGGCTAAAACAATTTCTCAATATTTAAATAATGAGTATGTGGTCAAAGCCAGTGTTGGCCACATTCGTGATTTACCTAAGTCAAACAAAAACGCCATTGACGTGAAGGCCGGCTTTATCCCCCACTACGAAATTAGTCCAGGCAAGGAGCACGTAGCGGAAGAACTCCGCCATGCCGCCAACAAGGCTGATGAGGTGGTGCTGGCCACTGACCCCGATCGGGAGGGTGAAGCGATTGCCTGGCATGTGGCTGAGCTCTTAGCAAGCTCAAGGAGCAAGAATCAAGCATCAAGTACCAAGTTATCGAGAATAGTTTTCAACGAAATCACAAAAGAAGCAGTCCAAGCCGCAATCAAAAATCCTCGGGCAATTGACGAAAAGCTGGTCAAAGCCCAAGAGGCCCGGCGGGTTTTGGACCGGCTTTTTGGTTACGATTTGTCGGGCTTGATTTGGCAGAAGTTACGCTATGGTCTCTCGGCTGGTCGAGTCCAATCTCCAGCGCTGCGGATCTTAATGGAGCGGGAAAAAGAAATTCGAGCTTTTAGTCCTGAAAAATTTTGGGTCATTGAGGCAGTCCTTGCCACCGAGAAAAACGAGCAAATTCATTTTACTTGCAGTGTTGAACCAAAAACAGAAAAAGAAGCAGAAAAAATTGTGGCCGTCGCCAAAAAATCGGCCTGGCAAGTCGGTAGTGTTGAAGAGAGTCAGACTAAGCGCTCGCCTCGTCCACCCTTTACTACTTCCACCCTCCAGCAAGCGGCCTCCTCGCGGCTCGGTTATGCTCCCTCCATCACCATGCGCTTGGCCCAAAAACTTTATGAGGCCGGCCACATCAGTTATATGCGGACTGATTCCACCAATTTGAGTGACCAGGCGCTAAACGAGATTGGTGAGGTAGTGAAAAAAAAGTTCGGTAACGATTATGCTGAGCGCCAAGTCTATAAAACCAAGAGCAAAACCGCCCAAGAGGCCCACGAAGCGATCCGCCCAACTCATCCGAGCAATACCAGTGCCGGCGCCAACCTACAAGAGAAAAAACTCTACGAATTAATTTGGCGGCGAGCGGTGGCCAGTCAAATGAAGAGTGCGACGATGATGAAGACGAAGGTCGTAGCTGTGGCCAAAGACTCATCCATCCCTGAATTTGCCACCATCGGCAGTCGAATCATTTTTGACGGCTGGCTCAAAGCCGACGAAGCGGCTCGCGGTGAGGATGTGGAGTTACCTAAACTGGCCGCCAAAGATCCCCTTGGTTTGCTCGAGATCGAGGCCACTGGTAAGCAAACTGAGCCACCCAATCGTTACAGTGAGGCCGGGCTAATTAAGGAGCTAGAGAAGCGCGGGCTGGGCCGACCCAGTACCTACGCCACCATTATCAAAACGATCCAAGATCGCGGTTATGTGATTAAAGAAGATCGCTCGCTCAAACCAACCGATA
>CAZMXZ010000071.1:0-2325 GCA_964570405.1 uncultured Candidatus Saccharibacteria bacterium
AGCCAACCGGGTCGATGTTTGGGCTGCTCGAGGTCACCGCTAATTTGGTCCGGCCGCCAGCCTCGCGAGCAATCGCTTTGATCTCGACGGCACCACTAGCGATCTCGGGCGCCTCAACGGCAAAAAGTTTTTCCACAAATTTGGGATTGGCGCGCGAGAGACGGAGTGTTATCCCGCGCGGCGTCTCTTCTACCAGTTCCAAATAGGCGCGGATCCGCTCGGCCGGGCGGTAAAACTCGCCGGGGATCTGATTTTCGCGCGGCAAGATGGCAGTCGTGCGACCGAGGTCAACAAACACATTACCTCGCTCAATCCGCTGGACTTTACCCGAGACAATATCGCCTGTTTTGTGCTCGTACTCATCGAGGATGGCATACTTTTCGGCTTCGCGGATGCGTTGAATAATGACTTGCTTGGCCGTTTGAGCAGCGATCCGCCCATAATCATCATGGGTCTCAAGGGGGAAGACTAATTCATCATTAATGACGGCATCCTTTTTAATTTTTTTGGCGTCTTCAAGCATAATATGACGCTCATCATTAAAGCGGATATGCTCATCCGCCTCCGCCAAGGCTTCGGCAGACAAGTCCACTACTGGCTCTTCAGTCTCTTCTCCCTCCTCCAATTCGGGCTTGAGCATACTCTCATCTACCACAATTTTTACTTGCTCAAAGGTAATAGCGCCAGTGCCAAGGTCAATCCGAGCGCGGACAATCTGATTTTTTTTGCCGTAGTCTTTTTTGTAGGCGGCCACTAGGGCGTCCTCAATCGCTGTGATGATCTTGTCGCGCGGGATATTGCGCTCCTCCTCCAGTTGATCAAGGGCCGATTTGAGAGATTTTAAATCAAGCATAGGTGTTAGGGGTTAGATTTTAGGGATTAGTAATTTGGACTTGAGGATAAAAAAAGCCCGGTTAGCCGGGACTTGTTACAGCTTAACAAATTATATGCCGCCGTCAACTTTTGGCGTTTATCCACACTAGTCCGGCTAGGCCCTAATCCCTATATCCTATTACCTTGCTATACTTAGCAAATGGAAGGTAAAAAGCCGGTGGCCATTTTGATCACCGCTCTTGTCTTAATATTTGGGGCTCTAGGCGTCTTTAGTCTCCATTTATATAATTTGGGCAACCCAAAAACGCTAACCAACGCAACTCACACATTAACAACCGAAGAAAAAAAGCAACTTCAGCAATCACTGCAAGCTAATGCCAGTAACAATTCCAGCACGACTGCCAAATTAACAACGGCCGAGAAAAAGGCACTTATGCTAGCCCTCCAGGCGCAGGTCAAAATAACTGCAACCACAACAGCGCTGACTACCGCCCAAAAAAAAGCTATCTTCGATTCATTACAAACTAAATAATTTTTAATATGTCCAAAGCAAAAGTTATCGAAATTATCAAAACTACTGTTCTGGTCCTCGTCTTAGGCCTCGGAGTTGGTTATGCCGTGGCTGACTGGACGGCTCCGGCTAGTAATCCTCCGACTTGTGCCAGCGGCAACGCTGGCTGTGATGCGCCCATTAATGTGAGTGGTACCGCGCAAACTAAGGTTGGCGACTTTACCTCTAACGGCAAGGTCACCGCTGGTAGTGGTTTAAAAATTAATAATGGAGTTTTAATCTCGGCCGACGCTGCCTCTGGCTTTAAAGGCTTCCACTTCCGCCAAGCTAATGTTGGTACTGA
This sequence comes from uncultured Candidatus Saccharibacteria bacterium, assembly GCA_964570405.1. GTDB lineage: Bacteria > Patescibacteriota > Minisyncoccia > Phycocordibacterales > XYD1-FULL-46-19 > CAZMXZ01. The sequence continues at coordinate 1,689 of CAZMXZ010000071.1, forward strand.
TTCAGCGACGTTAACTTTTGGTGGCAACTTTATTCTCAACAACGCCGTAACACTCAATGCCAACAAAACGGGTTCACAGACCGGCTTGGGGGCTGGTACCATCTATTACGACACCACTGCTGGTAAATTTAAATGTAACGAAAATGGCACCTGGAAATATTGTGTTGGTACGGGCGGCGGTGGGATTACCAATGTTCAAACGGTGACAATTTCCTCGGGCGCCTCACCTTGGAATACTTATGTCTTATGCCCCGCCGAGGAGAGTTTTATTGTCGGTTATGATTCATCTAGCAATACTTATTACAACACAAGCACTGGCCAAACAATACCCTATGCGGAAGGCCAGACTTGCTGGTTCGCATCGGATAGTCGAATCTACCAAAATGCTCTTATTGCTACTTGCCCGGCAGGTTACATAGCGGTCGGCGGTGGCTCAAGTTTAGCCTTCGGGATTACTGGGCAGAGCGATAACGCTGTTATATCTCAGCCTGGCCTACCTTGGGATACTAACAATACTTCAAGTTGGAGTTGCGGCGTGACTAATCAGGCTGGTTACAGTGGTTGGGCCAGTCAAAGTTGCTTTGCTCGCTGTGTTCAATAGATGAACTAGCAAAACCCCCGCACCGGCGGGGGTTTT
>CAZMXZ010000072.1:0-2142 GCA_964570405.1 uncultured Candidatus Saccharibacteria bacterium
GGCGGTCCGCTTCTTATGCCGCATTTCAAAGACCACAACCACGGCGACGGAGACTCCAACCGTTAATAGTCCATCTACCTCACCCCAGCCCGGCAGACCAGTGGTAGTGACGAGTCAGGTGGTAGCGGTGAGTGATACTACGGCGATCGCTTCTGGCAGCATCAATCCGCGCGGCGCTCTCACTAGTTATTGGTATGAGTATGGGAAGACCGCAAATCTTGGCAGTAAAACTGCTACCCAAATTGTTGGTTCTGGTTTTGCCACGCTCCCGGCTCCGGGCTACATCATTAACCTAGCTAAAGATACAACTTACTACTTCCACCTAGTGGCCGAGAATCAGTATGGGCGGGTTAGCGGCGCCACCTTTACCTTCCACACCTCGGTCGGTACGCCGCCACCGGTTGGTTCGGCCCCCGCCGCTCGGACGACATCAGCTAGCTCCATCACTCGGACTGCCGCTATTGTTAACGGTGAGGTGACCCCTAACAAAGCCGCCACTCAATATTGGTTTGAGTATGGGACCACTCGCGACTTAGGTCAGACCACTGCCCTCGTTTCGGCTGGTGATGGCAGCAGCGCTGTGGCTGCCCACGTCCAGTTGCTTAATCTGGCCCCGGCCACCACTTATTACTTCCGACTCAACGCTCAAAATCAATTTGGAGTGGTTAACGGTGGTATCTTAAGTTTTACGACCACTGGTCCGCCGGCGCCAACGGCGCCCACCGTTTCTGTTCGCAGTGCTGCCAATGTGACGGCCACGATGGCGACGCTCCGGGGGAATGTTAATGCCAACGCGGCAGCCACCATCTACTGGTTTGAATACAGCACTGATCCCCAGTTTGGTTCGGCCGGCCTCAATACCACCGCCCAAATTGGCGTTGGTGATGGTACCGCCTCAACTGCTGTCAGTGCCAACGTTAGAGACTTAGCCACTAGCACGACCTACTACTTCCGTCTCGTTGCTCAAAATAGTGTTGATGTTAGCCGGAGCGACTCCCTCTCCTTCAGGACCAAATAGCTAAAAGTTTGGTTAGTGATTAGCCCTTCCCAAAACCCCCAGTTTGCTTTAGACTACGGGGGTTAATCACTAACCATTTTAGCTATGTCTAGGAAAAATCTACCGGCCGTTATTTGTCTTATTATTGCCGCCGCCTTAATTTTATTGGCTATTTTTTCTCCGGCCAAATCAGGTCCGACTTCACCCACGGCCACGACCACCGTCTCTGATGCCAGCACGACCTCACCATTGGCGATTGATCAAACTGACTTACTGGCCGCCGTTGTGCCAATTCGCGGAACCGATCACTATCGTGGCGTGCTCACCGCTCCGATTAAGATTATTGAATATTCTGATCTTGAGTGCCCGTTCTGCAAACTCTTCCAAACCACCCTTGAGCAGATTGTTAAAGATTATCCGGGCCGAGTGGTCTGGATCTATCGCCACTTCCCGCTCGACTCGCTCCATCCTAAAGCCCGGCACGAGGCGGAAGCGGCCGAATGCGCCGCCGTTGTGGGCGGGGAGGAAAAGTTTTGGGCCTACATTGATCGGATTTTTGCCATCACGCCGTCCAACAATGGTCTAGATCCAGCCGAGCTAACGAATACGGCTAAAGTGATTGGTTTGGATCTGACTAAGTTTAATTTGTGCCTCTCGACTGGTCAGACCAAGGCCAAAGTTGATGCCAGTGTTAAAGAAGCGATTGCCGCTGGCGCTAATGGCACACCATTTAGCATTATGGTTTGGCCGGGCGGCAAGCAGATCTTAAATGGTGCCTACCCCTACAGTCAGATGACCAAACTAATTGATAACGCCCTAAACTCGATTAAATAAGATTGTCTATGGCCGCTCTGCCAAAAAATAAACGAAGAGCGCCCAAGCTCTTCGGCCAATTTGGAAGCCAGATCATTACTGGCCTCCTGATCTTGATGGCGGTGGTGGCCATTTACTCTTGGCTGGCCGAGGGTAAGACCAAAACGCCAGTCATCAGTTTGTCGGAATTGGCCAACGATATTAATGCCGGCCAAGTCAAAAGTATTACCGTCTCTGGTGACGATTTAACCATTAGTCTTAAAGACAGCACCACCACTCTCAAGGCCCAAAAAGAGAGCGATAGTTCTCTGTCTCAAACCCTAATCAACTAT
>CAZMXZ010000073.1:0-2074 GCA_964570405.1 uncultured Candidatus Saccharibacteria bacterium
TAGTGCTACAAATTGTTGCTTGATCTCATTACTGGCATTTTGACTGCTGGCCACCTGACCGGCCACCGTTATTAACTGCTCCCGCACCTCTCCCGCCCCCAGCCCTTGATTGGCCAAAAGGGCTTGAAAGTCCGTCAAACTGGCCTCGGGCGTGGACACATTGATGGCGCTAATCAAGCCAGCATTGGCGGCGAGGGCTTTTATGTTAAGCCAGTAGATTGCTGTCATGGTTAAAATGATGATGACGCCGGCGACGATCCAAGACTGAGATGTGGGAGGTGGGAGGTGGGAGGTGGGAGGTGGGAGATTGGAATCAGTAGCAAGATGATGAATTAGGGCCAAGATGCCAAAGAATAGAAGATAACTAATGAGGTTGTCGAAGACGAAGATGTTATGGAAAAAGTAGGCTGCCAGCAGGGCCGTTAAAACTGATTTGGCTAACCAAGAGGTATCTTTGGCTTTGCGCCAGAGGCAATAGAGAGCGGTCGCAAACAAACTTAGGTAAATGAGCAAACCAAGGGCGCCGGCATCGATCAACCAGTCAAAAAAGACGTTGTGGGAACGATCAAACCACTGCTCTTGCGGCCAGAGCCGGGGGTCATAATATTTGTTAAAGACAATGTTGTAATTCTCCGGTCCCCAACCCAAAATGGGACGCTCTTTAAAACCTTGCCAGCTCATCCCCCAAATTATTAGCCGTGACTGCGTCGTGGTATCGGTGGTTGAGATTGAGGCCAAGCGATCAAGGGTCGGACTATTTTTTACCAGCGAACTATTGCGCAAGGCTAAAAAGGCCCCCGTCAAAACTATGACGGCGGCAACAAAGCCAAAGGCCCAGGTCCGAGATTTTTTTGTCGCCGGTCGAATAATCATGAATAGGGCCAGGAGGAGGAGCCCTAAGATCAATCCCAAGATGGTACCGCGGGTGGCCGTTTTGTAGAGCATAAAAAGATTAGCCAAACCGGCGACGACATAAAATATTTTCCAACTCTTAGCGCTAGCACTTGGACTCTCTGTTACCCACAAGTAGCTGGCGATACCAATATGGAAGAGGGCATAAACGGCCAAGTAAGTGGCATTACCAAGTGGCCCATCGAGTCGTACTCCCCCTTGATGAATCGGGATAGCATGGAAAAGTTGAAGGAGACAATAAAAAAAGACGAGTAGGCTGCCACCCAAATTAGTGGCCAAAAAGCGGCGCCACAAATTTTTGGTGGGTAAAAAAGAAATTAAGAGTAAAAAGTAAGCGCCCAAATGGAGGTAAGTCAACAGTCCTTCCATCCGCTCGTAGTTGGACCAGAGGCTACGATTGGGGTCAACGCTAAAAATAGTCGCCAACGTTACCACCGAGAGCCAAACTATAACCGCCCACAAAATGGGCGACTTTTTTGGCCGAGCCCTACTCCCCCACCACCAAGCGACGAGAGCCAAACCAAGCAGCAGTTCAATTAATATGCGAAAGGCAAAATTTTTCCCTGTGATAAAGGGGAAGTAAAGTGGATCGGCTACAATCAGGGCCAAGAAGGGTGTGAGGAAGAGTCCGGCTACAATTATTTTGTTTAAAGCCTTAACCATGAGCGTAATTATTATACTAGCAGACCGGAAGCGGTTTGACCACCTGGCCGACTTGACACCTTTTGACCCTTTTGCTAAACTGGCGGTAATGGCTAAAAACATCAACCCCGATGGGGTCTACACCACGGCCGAGATCCAAGCGATGCTGCGGATTAGTGAGAGTACGGCCAAGCGTCTACTCAAACGGGGCCTAATTAGAGCCAACAAGATTGGCGGCCAATATCGAATTTTGGGTAAAGAGATCTTGCGTCTGCTCTCCCCCGAGCTCGAGCGCTCGGCCACTCGTTCCTACCTGACCCTCAAAAATAAAGTGGTCAATAAAATTAATCCCTGGTAATTATGACCACCACGATTATTAAACCAAAAAAGATTTTTAGTTGGACTGATCTGCGTGAGTTGTGGCAGTATCGAGAATTGCTCTATTTTTTTAGTTGGCGCGATTTAAAAGTGCGCTACAAGCAAACCGCCGTGGGTGTGGCCTGGGCCATCCTCCAACCAT
>CAZMXZ010000074.1:0-2069 GCA_964570405.1 uncultured Candidatus Saccharibacteria bacterium
TGTTGGTCATCATAATTTAAGATCGTCACACCACCGGGTTTGAGAGCCGTCAAAAGTGAGAGCTTTTCGGCCCAGACCGCCTCGGGCGAAGCAAAAAATTCCACATGAACCGGCACCGCCGGCAAAGCGGTAACAACAACCGCCTCAAACTTGAGCCAGTGGGCCAAGTTGTTTTTAATATCGCCCGGCCGATCGGCCCCAATCTCGAGCACCAGCCACTTAGGGTAAGGCGAAGAAAAAATTAGTAGTCCCAGGCCCTTAAAAATAATTTTAAGCCAGCCAGCCAAACTAGCCCAACCACCAAATGGGCTCTCGGCTTCGATAATGGTTAGTGGCGCACCGGTCTCGCTATTATAACTTTTTTGGCTCTTGCGAACCGAGTCCACAAAATGTTCTACGACAGCAAAAATTGCATCTTTAGTTGAGGTCTTACCCACACTACCGGTCACCCCAATTAGCCGGGGCTGGTATTTGGCCAGAATTAGTTTGGCCTCCCAGGTTAAAATTTTAACAATAATGGTTTTAATAATTTTATGCATTTTATACCCTAATCCCTTTGCCCTATCACCTGTCTGGTGGTATCTCGTAATAGTCGATTAAAAACTTGGTCGTTTGGAGGAACGGGTCGGTTAAACTGTCGGATGAGTAGGCCACCCCCTTAGGGTAAACCATATAATAAAAAACTAAAAACTTGGGTTGGAAAGCCGGAAAGTAACCAAAAAAGGAGTGAAGGTAGCGATCACCGTAGTAACCTGGCTGACCCGGCAGGGGGATCTGGGCCGTCCCGGTCTTAGCGGCAATGTTGTAATGAGGCAGACTAGCTTTCCCGCCAGCCAGAGCCTTATCTACAGCATTAACTAAGAGTTGGCTAATAGCAATGGTGGTAGTGGCCGCAAGGATTTGTTTAGGAGGAGGAGCCTGATAAGTTTTAGTCAGTCGATCAACATATTCGATCCGGTCGGTCACGTGGGGAATGATGAGGTAACCACCATTGGCTAAGGTTGAGAGAGCCCGGACGGTCGAGATCGGGCTTAGGGCCAACCCCTGACCAAAGGCGGCCGTGGCATATTCAACCTGGCGGGGCGAGTTTAGATTAACGATGTTAGCCGCCTCGCCCGGCAAATCGATGCCCGACTTCTCATTCAACCCATAACTCAAAAAATATTGCCGGAATTTTTCCTTGCCTAACTTTTGCATTACAAACATCGCTCCAGTGTTGATTGATTGATCCAAAACTTTTTGCATATTAACCAAGCCAAAAACTTTTTCGTCGTGGTTTTTGATCGTGTAGCCGTCAAAAGTCATTGAACCAGTGTCCACATAGCTGGTACTGGGCGTGATCACCCCGGCGTCGAGACCAGCGGAGAGGGTGAGGGGCTTAATGATCGAACCCATCTCGTAAACTTTTTCCACCAGCGGATTGGTTAACTGACTAACTTCTTTTTGCCGCTGGCCGGGGTTAAAGGTGGGAATAGCGGCCATGGCCCGGATCGCACCGGTCTTGGGATCAATGACGATCGCTCCGGCTGACTCGGGTTGGTACTTGGCCTCAAGGTCATTTAATTCATCCTCCACAAAGTGCTGCACCCGCGGCTCGATCGTTAGCACCACATCCCCCTGCCCCGCGGCCGTGGAAGTGCTCGTCTGGCCGCCCACTTTTTGGCCAAGGCCAGAAAATATTTCAGCAAACAAATTAACAAAGCTATTTTGCTGATCGCGCGCCAGCAAGTCATTGTAGTAACGCTCTAAGCCGTAGCGACCGGTGTAGATATTGCCTTGGTAACCAAGCAGTCCAAGCACGTGAGCGCCCAAAGTCCCACCAGGATAATCTCGCCAGCGCTCACGGTAGAGACTAACGCCCGGCAATTTTGCCGCTTCAATTTTTTCTCCCGTCAACTCATCGAGTTGATCGGCCACTTGCTCGTAGGGATCAGTGACTTTTGCGGCCTGGCTAATGAAGGTATCGTGGTCAATCGTTGGCACAATTTTGGCTAGAGCGGTGTAAGTTTGTTCGGGGGCAGTAATAAGTCTGGGCTTGATGGCCACCAATAACCCACGCTTGAGTCCGG
>CAZMXZ010000075.1:0-1946 GCA_964570405.1 uncultured Candidatus Saccharibacteria bacterium
AAGCCTGGTAGTAGCGATGGTACTTGCAAAGGGAGAGTAGCTAACCGCCGGAACAAAGAGCCCAAATTTGTTATACTAGGGGTGATGTCTTGGCAAACCAAACGTCAACTCCTCGTTATTGGTTTATTACTACTGGTCCTAATCTTAGTGGCGGGAGTAACTTTAGTCGTTCGTCATCCGGCTCCGACCTGCAATGATGGCAAACAAAATGGTGATGAGTTAGGGGTTGATTGTGGGGGCGCCTGCACCCTCGCTTGCCTCAATCAGGCCGAGCCGCTCCACCTCCTCTGGACACGGGTTTTACCGCTTGGTGATGGACGTTATAGTTTAGTCGCCCTGATCGAAAATTTAAACCAGAACTTTGGCTTGCCCCAAATCAAATATCAAATTCGGGTCTTTGATGCCGATAATCTCCCCGTTGCCACGCAAACAGGGGAGACTTTTGTTGATCCAGGCGAAAAGTTTGCTCTCTTTGCCGGCCTGATCAACTCACCTGAGCGTACACCCAAAGTCGCTCGGCTCGAGTTTGTAGAATCGCCCAACTGGCAGCGTGTGGCTAAAAATGTCCCGCTTATCACGGTTGGTAGCACCAACTTTACGGCTGAGCCATTGCCCCAACTAACGGCCCATGTCACTAACCAATCACTAACCGATTTAACTAATATTAATTTTGTGGCGGTGGCGTCTGATGACCAGGGCAACGCCGTGGCCGGGAGTGCCACCCTTGTTGACAGTCTGCCGGCTGGGGAGAGCCGTGACATCTTCTTTACTTGGCCGCGGCCATTACCCACGGCCGCTCTGGTCTTTAGCGTCTACCCACGCGTTAATATTTTTGACTTAGCGCCATGAGGCGCGCCCTTAGTCTTGATTGGTGGGTCTTGGCCGCTGTCCTACCACTCTCGCTACTTGGTTTGGTGACGATGACGTCCTTTCGGGGTGATAATTATTTTTTTAGTCGGCAATTAATTTGGTTGGGGATTAGTCTAGGAGTTTTTTTTGCGGCGAGCTGGCTTGATTGGCGCCCCCTCCGGCGACCCCAGGCGGTAACAATTATTTTTGTTGTTCTGCTCGTTTTGGTTTTTTTGGTGCCATTTCTCGGAACCATCACTAAGGGCGCCGCTAACCGTTTTAATTTGGGGGCCTTTTCTTTCCAGCCAGCTGACTTTATGAAGCTGGCTTTGATTATGGTTTTGGCCAAATATTTTTCCCGTCGCCATATTGAGATTGCTGCCTTTCGTCACATCTTTATCTCTGGTCTCTATGCCTTTGTGCCCTTTGTTTTAATTTTGCTCCAACCGGACTTAGGCTCGGCCATCATTATTTTTATGATTTGGCTAGGCATGATTATGGTTTCGGGAGTATCGAAAAGGCATCTCCTGCTGGTGACAGGGGCGGTGGTGGTGGCTGCTACCCTGGCGTGGTTTTTTGTTTTAGCTCCTTATCAAAAAGCTCGAGTTGTGACCTTTATCCACCCCCTAGCCGATATCAGGGGGGCGGGCTACAACGCTTTCCAATCAACGGTGGCGGTGGGGTCAGGTCAGCTCTTTGGCAAGGGGGTAGGTTATGGCACCCAATCGCGTTTAGAATTTTTGCCCGAGTACCAAACCGACTTTATTTTTGCCGCTTTTGCGGAGGAGTGGGGATTAATTGGTGTCTTGATTGTTTTTGGCTTGTTTGGGCTTTTGTTTTGGCGGATTATTAAAAACTCGATGTTGGGAGCGACTAATTTTGAATCTTTTTTTGGGCTTGGCTTGTTGATTTTTTTATTTAGTCACTTTGTGATCCACGTGGGGATGAATATGGGACTGTTGCCCATCACTGGCCTGCCGCTACCTTTTATGAGCTATGGTGGCTCACACCTGTTGGTAGAATTTTTGGGCCTCGGGATGCTGATGGGTATGCGCCGCTACGGCAGAATTGCTCACAAAGATGTTGTCAAAAACGAA
>CAZMXZ010000076.1:0-1930 GCA_964570405.1 uncultured Candidatus Saccharibacteria bacterium
ATTTTGGCGTCCCACCACAAGTTAGTGTTCCTTTATCATCGACCACATTTTGGCCAATAGCATTTAAGATGGCATTCACATTACTGGTGCGCTGAGTGTCGTTGGCTTGCTTAAAAGTCCGTCCTGGATTAATAGCGACCAGGACCACCCCGGCTAAAATGGCAATAATCCCAATCACTACCAGGAGCTCAATTAAGGTAAAACCGCGCTGGGTTTTAATTATAAGTTTTATAGTTAATTAGTAAAAAACGTTGATAATTAAGCACTTTTCGACAACTGGTAGAAGATAACCAGTGCTAAGGTAAAGATTACGAGCAAGAGTTGGTAAGTCACGCCCCAGACTGGTTTGGAATTTAGGTCACTCTGGGCGTGGATCCACATGTGGAATTTTTGGAGCGAGCGGAGTGGTTCGTGGCGGAAGTGAAAGTAAACAAACTGTAAACCATCAGGGAGCATAGCGGCGATGGCCCCAAGCGCCGCCGCCAAAATCAAACTACGATTCAGGGCAGCAAAAATAATTACCGCCAAGACCAAGCCCAGCACGGCGTCGCCACCAATTTTAAATAAGTCTCTAAAAAAAGCCCGATTAACGGGGATGTGATGCTCCAGTGGATCGCTCTCGTGCTTGATGAGGGAGCGGAGTGAATAATCCCAGTGCGGAATGGCATCCAAAACAAAATGACTAGTAAAACCAAAAACAAAACCAGCGGCAGGGTGAGTCGGGATGATCGTGGCCACGGCCGCTCCCACAATGGCATGGGTCGTTAGGGTCATTGGTAACTATTACTCTAACAATAACGAGGATGATTGGGAACGCAAAACTTTTATCCTTGACAATATAACCTATACAATATATAATACAACAGTGACGTTAGTCCTTTGATTTCGATTTTACGGACCAGGAGGTCCCTGCGATGCAACAAACAAGAGAGATTGTGGGCTGGGTCGCGACGGTGATTTCCTGTTTCGGCTTCATCCCCTATGTTGTAGAGTACATCAGGGGCAAGACCAGTCCTCACCAATCAAGCTGGATCATTTGGGCCGGACTGCAATATATTATTTTCAAGAGTAGTCGTGATCAGGGAGCCAGTGCTAGCACCTGGATTAACCTAGGATATTTGATCGGTTCATCCACCAATGCTGTTCTGCTCTTTTGGTACGGCTCGAGGAGGTGGGGCCGACTCGACTATATCTGCGGCGGGTTAGGTTTGATCAGTCTGGGTTTGCTTTATAGCAACCAGTCGAACATTTCCCTAGCCCTTTTCCTGGCCATCCTCACCGACGGTATTGCTTCTACTCCGACAGTTGTCGGAGTTACTAAGCAACCTGAGACTGAGAGCCGTTTGGGCTGGAGTGTGTTTATGGTTGGGGCCACCCTCAATCTCTTCTCGATCAAACGGTGGAACTTTCCGGAGGCTGGATTTACGATCTACGTTGTGATCGTGATTGGTTACATTGTGGCCAATGTCTGGCGCCACAAATCGAGGTAGCGAAGGTTTCGCTGCCTCTTTTTTAATATTTCCTAATTACGGCCATGACGACCGCCGAGACTTTCAAATCTTCGATGGGGTAAATATTTTTGTATTTTTTGTTAGCTGGTTCGAGATAAAATTGGTTGGCTTTTTTGCGCAAATACTTCATCGTCCAGCCGCCATCCACCTCGGCAATCACAATTGAGCCAACCTTGGGACTCTCGGTGCGCTCGGCGATCACCATATCGCCATCACAAATGCCAGCCTCGATCATTGAGTCGCCCTTAACTTTGAGCAAATAACTGGCCTCTTTATTTTTGATCAAATATTGATCGAGACTCATAGTGTCGATCAACTCTTCCTCGGCGGCAGAGGGGAAACCGGCCTCGACTAAGCCCAAGACTTTTATTTCGCCATAGATACGATTAGGGATCAGCCGGCCGTGCTCGTCGTCGCCG
>CAZMXZ010000077.1:0-1928 GCA_964570405.1 uncultured Candidatus Saccharibacteria bacterium
AGTGCAAACACCACGCTTAAAAGGTGCTGGGTAGTAGACCGGGCGATTTTGGAGCGTATTAAAGCCGCGAGCCAAGGCGACGGTCTTGGTCTTTTTTTTCACCACTACTCGGCGGCGACGGACTAATTGATTAATTGTTGGCACGGGCTCTACTTTAATATATTAGGGCGAGTAATGCAAACTAAAGGCTAAATCCCGTCAGGAGGTGGAAAAAGATGGGAACGGTGTAAGCGAGGTAAGTGCCAGCTAAAAATAAGGCCAAAAAAATAAGGAGGAATTGGTAGCGATAGGCCCAACTCTCGGCCACAATGACGCCTCGCGCCCCGCCAAAAAGAGAAAAGAAAATTTTGGACCCATCAAGCGGCGGGATGGGAATCAAATTAAAGAGAGCCAAGACTAAATTGATCACAACAATAATGATCATGATCGAGCCGGCGGCTGAAGTGGCCGCCACTACTCCCCAGCGCAAAATGGTGCCAAAAACCAGAGCAATAATGATATTGCTCAAGGGGCCGGCCAAAGCGACCAAAAATGGTCCCCAGCGGGCGTCCCGTAAATTATTAATATTGTAGGGCACTGGCTTGGCCCAACCCACGACCATGCCCACGTGTGATAAGACTAAGAGCAAGGGTAAAATAATCGAGCCAAACAAATCTAGATGCGGCAAGGGGTTAAGGGTCAGGCGGCCAGCTAGTTCGGCCGTGGGATCACCCAAAAGGAGTGCCATCCAACCGTGGCTAACCTCGTGGATAATCACTGAAATAATTAAGATGATGATTTGAAAGACTAAAGTTGCATCCATGATCAAAATTATGATACCATCATTACGCTATGAAAGCTTGCCCGATCTGTGGTAAGGGATCGATCGTCACTGGTGGCTATTCCAACAAAGTCCGGGCCACTAAGTTCAATCCGACGGTCAAAACTCGAAAATATCCCAACCTCCAATGGGCCCGACTTACTAATGGTCAGCGCTTAAAAATCTGCACGACCTGCTTAAAAAAGAATCGCCACTTAACAGCTAAGATTTAGGTTGCCTCGGTTAGGATCAAAAGACAATTAATTTGTTTGCTTCTTTTTGAGGTGCTTGGTAACAATCTCTGTCACTTGTTCTATGGTCAATTTTGATGAGATGCCTTGGGGCGAGCCACCAAAGATATTTAGGCAAAGAGGGTGACGTTGGTTGAGCCCGCCTCGTCCATGGCCTGATTAGCTAGTTGATCGGCCAAGCGATTTTGCTCCCTTGGAATATAAGTAAAAACAACTTTCGGCAAATCTTTGACTTGGAGATTCCAAATTTTAATAAACAAAGGAAACAGCTTTTCTTCTTTAATCTGATACTCGCCCTTGAGTTGACTAACGACTAGTTCGCTATCAGCTCGGACTTCGATTATGGCGTTTTTCATCTTCCCTTTACCAAAAATACGTTTAGCGGCCTGTAGCCCCTCAATCACCGCTCGGTACTCGGCCTCATTGTTGGTCATTACCCCAAGCGGCTTGGCAATTTTTTTGACTATCTGGCCAGCGCCATCCTGGATCACTACTCCGGCACCGGCAATCCCCGGATTGCCGCGCGAACCAGCGTCGGTATAAATAATTATTTTATCTTTCATTTACATCCACAATCCTCAATCTTAGTTCCGGCCGACCGCGGAAGTGACTTAGTTCTAAATTAGCCAAGAGATCAATAGTCTGACCCTCGGCCACCTTAGTCCCAGCCATAAAAAATCCAATTGCCGTCACTACCCTCCCACCCTGATCTTTAAACTTTAACTCGAGATGAGCCCGACTGCTACCAAAAATTTTTACCTGATCAATAATCAACTGATTAAACCAAAAACGAGGTTTGTGGTTACCCACGCCGTAGGGCCCGAGCCGCTCAATTTGATTGTGGGTTGCGAGCGTGACCTCCCCCCGAGTGAGCACCT
>CAZMXZ010000078.1:0-1791 GCA_964570405.1 uncultured Candidatus Saccharibacteria bacterium
TTAAAGCGATGACTAAAAAAGAAGAACTAATCAACTTAATGTTTGATACCCGGCGCCTGATCTGGGAGCAAATAAGGACGAAGCGATCAGAGCACTTTGATCCCATCTCCTTCCTCCGCTTTAAAGTTTTGCGTTATGTCGAGCGGCAAGGTCAACCAACCATGCGTGAGGTGGCCAACTTTTTGACCATCACCCCGGCCTCAACCACCTCATTGATCACTAAAATGATTGAGAGTAAGTTACTCAAGCGGCAGAGTGATAAGACTGATCGTCGGATCGTACGCCTAGTCTTGACGCCGTCTGGTAAAAAAATGATTGGTCAGAAACGGCGACTAGTCATTGCTCGGATGCGCGCTGTTTTTAGTCAACTTAACCGGCAAGACATCAATAATCTTTATAATATATTTTATAAATTAAAAAAGGTTTACCAAACCAGCAACCATGCCTAATTTTTTGTCTAAAATTAAATTTAAAAAAATTCTTCACTACGCCCGGATCCATAAAATTGTTACTGGCGTAGTTATTCTGATCTTGTTAGTCACCGGTTACTATACGGTCCGGGCCTTTAGAGGTGGCGGCAGTCAGCCAAGCTATGTTCCGGCCGTCGTCCAAAAGGGGACGGTCATTGCCACCGTTGAGGGGACCGGTCAAGTCTCGGCCGATCACCAAATTGATCTCAAGAGCAAGGTCTCGGGTGATGTTATTTATATTGGGGCGAGGACTGGCCAAACGGTGGGTGCGGGAGCGGTGATCGCCGAGCTTGATGCCAGGGACGCTCGTCTAGCGCTTGAGGGTGCGGAGCTTGATTTAGCCAAACTAACCAAAGCTCCGGATCCAGACGATCTGGCTAAGGCCGAAGGTGATGCCCTAACGGCCATCACCCAAACTTATATTGATCTACCGGTTATCTTATCTAATATTAATACGCTCTTGAGTGGCACCCTAAACGATGAGGTGGCCAGACGGGCTGGCCTAACGGTCGCCAATGATCGGACGGCGGCGATCAATAGCTACGGTACAGCCAATGCCAATTATCAGGCCAACGCTAATGCCTACAAAAATCTAACTATCAGTAGTGATCAGGCTCAAATTACGGCCGCCCTAAACACGACCTATGGTCTGGCCAAAGATCTGGCGCAAGCTCTCAAAGATACTAAGACTACCTACGATGCAGCCCAAACCAATTTGAGTTGGCCGGTTGTGACGACTGATAGCACAAATTTAAATACTTGGATCAATACTACTAATGGCCACTTAACGTCTCTCTTAAGTGCCCAAACGGCTCTGGATAAACTAGTTAAAGGGACTGATCAACTTGATATCGAGAGTCAGCAATTAGCTGTCCAGCAAAAAGAAAATTCCTACTCGGACTACTTTATCCGTGCCCCCTTCGCCGGTCAGGTGGCTAAGCTCGATATTAAAAAGGCTGACTCGATCAGCTCGGGCGAGGTGGTGGGGACATTTATTACCACTCAAAAGATTGCTCTGATTTCTCTCAACGAGGTGGATGTGGCCAATGTCGCCTTGGGCCAAAAAGCCACCCTGACTTTTGATGCCGTGCCAGACTTGACCCTAACCGGGCAGGTAGTGGAAGTTGATCTGGTTGGCACGCTCGATCAGGGAGTGGTGACTTATGGAGTAAAAATTGGTTTTGACACTCAAGACGCCCGGATCAAGTCGGGGATGAGCGCCAATGCATCCATTATTACTGCTGTCAAACAAGATGTGCTGACGGTGCCAGCCAGTGCCGTTAAATCCCGCAATAATCAATCTTACGTCCAGCTCTTTACC
>CAZMXZ010000079.1:0-1787 GCA_964570405.1 uncultured Candidatus Saccharibacteria bacterium
GGCTGAGAGGAAAAGGATCATGAACGAAGGCAGTCAGCCAACGGATTTTATCAACCTGTCCGACGGCACTGTTATGGGCAGCTATCGGTTGTTCGATGGCAGCGCACTGGTGGAGATATACTAACCCCCACCCAACCCTCAAGTATGTCCTTTTTGTTATCAAATGTAGTCCCTAGCCCGCTCTGTGCTCCACGTGGAGAGCGGACATACGCCCCCTGCCAATAAAAGTTGGATGCCATCGCCCTCGATCTCTGTAATCGCATCACGACCTCTCGGCAGGGGTCTGTTTTTCTAAATTCCAGGACAATTAGCGGCTGGCATGTAGCCAGCCGCCTCGGCGTCAGCCTTGGTGGCAAACCAAATTTGATTTTCAACTTTTATTCTTTTAGCGGTGCCGCACCAGGGGAGATAGTATTTTTTACCATTCTTAGACGCTACATAATTACCAACGCCGGCAGGTTGAGAACTGGGGTTAGTAACAGGACTAGCGAGACCACCTTGGCCTGGTAGCAAGCTTGCTCCATCGCGGGATTGACTTTTTACATTTTGTGTTGTGGTAGCGAGAGGTCCTAATGTTTCACTGCTTGTTGCTAACCATGATTCAAATTTGATTGGTGCCCTCCCCTCCTCTAGTCGAGATAGTCGGCCCAAACCAAACGCAAGGATCCCGGTGAGCAAAATAATCAGCCCTATCCCCCACTTCCCCAGCGTGGTAGACCCAGAGCCCACACTCTTGATTTTACTCCAGGCCTGTGCTAAACTTGCAGTGTTCAAAAAATAAAAATTTTAAAATTAAAAATTCTTCTTAATCATATCACATGGCTCATCGTAAAGCTGGCGGAACAGCCAAAAACCTCCGCGATTCCGGCCCCAAATTTTTGGGTGTTAAGGTGGCCTCTGGTGAGTCCGTTCGCCCCGGTATGATCATTGTCCGTCAACGGGGCACGCCGATCCTCCCCGGCGCCGGCACCCTCCTTGGCCGCGATCACACCATCATGGCGCTGGTGGCCGGTAAAGTTAAATTTTCGTCCAAACGCAAAGTTGGCTACAACGGCCAAACCAAAAAACTCCCTATCGTCAGCGTGGAGATTGTTTAGTTGCGACTATCTCGACTATCACCAGGAGCAAAATCAAAGATTACTTTTTTTATCTCCGGAAATTGGAGAAGAGTTTTTTCTACTAGTGGATGAATTTTAGCCTTGCTATAGGAAACTCCAGGCCAACCATCAAGATCAATGTTTAGTTCTACATAGGCAACATCATTCTGTATTTTTAAATAAGAAACGGTTGCCTTTGACGGACCTCCCGATGGCTCAATTTGTTCAGCGGCCGCTTCCGCACTTGCTCTAACTATGTCATTAGTATAGGGAATGTTTAGTTGTTTTTTTACAAAAGGCCAATTTTTAAGAAGGTCTGGTGGATTGTCCACAAAATCCGTACTTTTATACGCACTAATATTTTCAGGAACCATAATTGTGATTGTTATGATTTGATTTTGAGTCCTTTTAACTCGCACATAATAAATCCCACCGACGATGAGGAGTACAACGATGATGATAATGGCCGCAATGACTCCAAATCCTCTTTTCATAATATTTTATTGAAATTACAATAATTAATTTTTTGCTTCCACCTCTATTGTTACTTCCGCTTCGCCGAGGCGGATTTTATTTTCGCCCACAGTTTTGATTGGAGTGGGGATGGTTAGGGCACCAGCCGGGATCACAATCCCCTGCTCCGCCAGTACCTTAGCAATATCATTTTCGTGAACAGCTGCAAACAGGTGA
>CAZMXZ010000080.1:0-1633 GCA_964570405.1 uncultured Candidatus Saccharibacteria bacterium
TTATGTTTGGCGGAGCGGCCGAGGCCGAGATTGATGCCTTGGGTCGGGTCGTCATCCCGGACTTTCTTAAAAACTTTGCTGGTTTGGGCACCAAAGCCGTCCTGGTGGGGGTCCAAACCTTAGTAGAAGTTTGGGATGAGAAGCGCTGGCAAGAGGAGAATGCCCGGTTGGAAAAGCAAGCCGATAGTCTAGCCGAGAAGTTAGGTTCGAGCGGGAGTTTTTAAATGCCGCACGTTCCAGTTCTTTTAAAAGAAGTAATTGACGGTTTAGTCCTAAGCCCTGGCCAAGCGGTTCTCGATGCCACAGTTGGAAACGCTGGTCATAGTCGCCTGATTGTCAAACAGATCGGATCAGAGGGGAGACTGATTGGCCTCGATCTTGATGCCAACGCTCTTGAACAAGCGCGCAAAAATTTGGTGGACTTTACTGGCCGACTTGATCTGGTCCAAGCCAACTTTTCTGACCTAAACCAAGTTTTGGCCAAACTAAAGGTAGGGCAAATAGATCGGGCTCTATTTGATCTGGGATTGCGCTCGGATCAAATCGAGGCGAGTGGCCGGGGGTTTAGCTTCCTCCGTGACGAACCACTCTTAATGACTCTTGCTAACCAACCGGCTCTCGGCAGTTTAACGGCCTACGAGATCGTCAACTCTTGGCCTCTTGATCGCTTAGCTCAGACGATCCGTGATTATGGCGAAGAGTCTCGAGCTAACCAAATTGCTGAAGTGATCGTGGCCGCCCGGCGGAAAAATAAGATTGGTACAACGAGGGAGTTGGTCAAAGCAATCGAGTCGGTGGTCCGACCAACGGGTCGGATCCATCCCGCGACCAAAACCTTCCAAGCCCTCCGGATCGCCGTCAATGATGAGCTGACTAATCTCGAAAAAGGTTTACAGTCCGCTTGGGATCATCTCGCACCAGCCGGGCGACTCCTCGTCATCACTTTCCACAGCCTCGAAGCCAAAATTGTGAAAAAGTTTTATAAAAGCAAAGTGATCAAACCGACCAGAGCCGAAATTTTAAATAACCCCCGCGCCAGAAGTGCCCAACTCCGAATCATTATTAAAGAAACATTATGACCAAAGTAAAAGCCTTTACCACCACCTATCTCCGCCAGTTAATCCTGTGGTTTTTGTTGGCCAGTTTGGTCGCTCTGATTGGTTACTACATCTACTTGGTCAACGCTTCAGTTTTTAATATTTTGAGCCGGACGGAGAGTGACGAAAAGCTCAATTTGCTCTCCAGCCAGCTGTCTAATCTTGAGGGTCAGTATCTGACCCTCTCGAGCAGTATTACCCTTGATCAGGCCAAAACTTTGGGCCTCCTCGACGCCTCCAAACAAACTCATTTTGTGAACCGGACTCAAACGGCGGCACAACTCTCCCTGCCACCTAATGAAATTTAAGAGTCTTGGCCAAAGTCGGATCCGCTTGCTCTCAGTCCTATTGGTTTTAGTCGGTCTGCTTTTTTTTAGTCGGCTATTTTTTTTGCAAGTGGTGGAGAGTAGCAATTATCGTGATCTAGCCGATCGGCAATATTCCACACCCCTTGGCCAACTCTTTGACCGGGGGACGATTTTTTTCCAAGACAAAACGGGGGCTCTCTTTGTGGCGGCCGGACTCAAGCGTGGGTT
>CAZMXZ010000081.1:0-1530 GCA_964570405.1 uncultured Candidatus Saccharibacteria bacterium
CGCTCCAGAGCATGTAGATGCGCTCCTCGTAGATGCCGAGCGTGTCGAGCATCATGAGACTGCTGAGTCCACCACCAAATGCATCGGGATCCACCTTATAGCCCTTCGACATAAGCTCCGTACATACTGTGAGTGCACCAGGATTTTCGCCGCTCATCGTCATGATCATGTCTTGAAGCGACATGTCTAGCTTGATTCTCTGGTTAGCCATTGCTGGCCTCCTTTTTCAAATTTGGGCCTTGAGGCCCGCCGCCACCTATCTTATAACACATTAAACCAGTTTATGCAAACACTTATGCTCCCGGCAGGAATCGAACCTGCATCACAGCCTTCGGAGGGCCGCATTCTATCCATTAAACTACGAGAGCTTAAATTTTCTACTTGTATACCTTCGCTCCCTCTTTGGCCTCTTGCGAGAGCTTGATGGCCGCATCATCGCCCTTCCCGGCGCTAGTCACATCCTTATGATCAATCTGGATTGAGGCCACCGTGTCTTCAAACTCGTGCTCGCCCTTCTTGACCTTAATTTTATCGCCCGTGGCCAAGGGGCCAGAAAGTTTGACTACCGCCACGCCAATTTTGCCATACCAATGGGTGACTGTTCCAATTTCTTTATCCATAATTTTTAACTTTGATCTTTAAACTTTTAATTAAATTGCTCGACCTATTTTCGGCTCGGTTTTTTTACGAGCGATATTACCGCAATAATACCCCAAGCGACTTGCAAGGCAAAGGGTGGCCAAGCTTGGTGGCTAAAAACATTAATCCCGACGCCGATAGCACCCAATAAGTTGAGCCACTGATAGAGCCGGCTATCTTCGTCAATCTTTTTGAAAATGACGAGCAAAAAGTAGGCTAGAATAATGAAAACAGTCCCAACCCAACCAACCAATTCAATAAAATTTATCATTATGCGCCGGGCAGGATTCGAACCTGCGTAGCCCAAAGGGCGACAGATTTACAGTCTGTTGCGATTGACCACTCCGCCACCGACGCTTGGCGCTATTATTACACGGTTTAATGCCCGGCGGCAACTTTGACCCGCTTGAGCATGCTTTTGTTTTTATAACTCTTTTTTAGTTCGATTGTTGGTTCACCACTTTTGATCCCGACTTCTACCGCCCCGCCATTCTCTACCTGCCGACCAATAATAAACTCGGCCACTGGGTTTAAAATTTTATTTTGGATCAGGCGCTTTAAGGGGCGCGCTCCATACTCGGGACTGTAGCCCTCTTTGGCCAAATATTTAATCGCCTCATCATTAACCGAGAGGGTAATCCCCTTTTCCCCCAAGCGCTTTTTGACCAGCTCAAGCTGGAGACCAACAATCTCTTTGATTACGGCTGGAGCTAGTGGTTCAAAAATTATGATGTCATCCAACCGGTTCAAAAACTCGGGCCGGAAGTGATCTTTAAGACTGGTCATAATTTTGGCCTTGACCTCGTCAAAGTTAGTCGCTCCTTTCTCGCCCGCGGTAAACCCAATCTTTTGGTAACGATTGATGTAGTCACTGCCTAAATTGGAGGTCAT